>JAFTIE010000128.1 GCA_017457065.1 Lentisphaeria bacterium | reverse complement strand
TGTCAAAGCGCCCTCGCTTCGATCTGATAAAGGGAGCGTTTTCGGCTGTTACCTTACAGGTAGCAACCTCAAACTACCCTTTACAGCTCTTTGCGAATGGCATCTTTGTCATTTTTTGAATGACTTTTGAAATTACCTCTGTTTGCTGAAATTTTAATCTCTTGAAAGGATTGTTGAATTATGGCTAAAAAAAATATTCTTGCCGAAAGCGTGAAAGTTGAATACGCCAACCCTCAGCCCTGCTGCTGTGAGGCAACCTTTACTTTTGCCGCTGATGCTGTGAAAGCAGAGAAGAGCAAAGTGACCGCTTACATCGGCGGTGTCGCCCGTCTGCCCGGATTCCGTGCCGGTAAGGCTCCTGCCGGACTGGTCGCCGGCAAATTTGCCGGTGAAATCAAAGAAGAACTCCGCAACCGCATCATGGGCGCCGCTTTTGCCAAGATCGAAGAGAACAAGGATCTTGAGATCCTGACCGTCGGTTTCAAAACCCAGCCCGATATGGAGCAGGAAGGGGATATCACCTTCACCCTCAATATGAACACTGCTCCCGCCATCGATCTGGGCGACTACAACGCCATCACCGTTGAACTGCCCCAGGATGCGGTCAGTGACGAAATGATCGAAGAGAGACTGAAACTTTATCACACCATGTACGGCTCCTTCGCCGATGTGGAAGAACCCGCCAAGGCTGATGATATGCTCAAAGTCAACTATTCCAGTGACTTTGAACTCCCCGAAGATGCTTCCCCCAGCCTGAAGCGCCGTGTGGCATGTGAAGATACCTTCCTTATGCTCAGCGAGCCCGAAAGCATCCCCGGCGCCATCGCCGCTCTGACCGGTGCCGAGAAGGGCAGGGAATACACCATCGCCGCCACTTTCGGCGATGACTGCGGTGAAGATGCTCTCAAGGGCAAGACCGTCAACTACAAAGTGAGTGTCCTTGCTGTTCAGCGCCGCAAAGAGCTGACCGATGAGGAACTTCTTGAGAAGATCAAGATGGACTCCATCGACGAGCTCCGCAAGGTGATCCGTCAGGGACTTGAGCGCGACAGCGAAGCCAAGCGCCGTCAGGAAGCTGCCGAAGCTGTCTTCAAGAAACTGGACGAAGCTGCCGGTGAATTCGATATGCCTCCTGCCCTTCTGGACAGCGAGAACGCCAAGGAACTTCAGAACATCGCCCGCACCACTGTCCGCAGTGAAGCCGATGCCGAAAAGTTCAAAGCTGAGCTTGATGAGCACAAAAAGAGCGCTGAAGCCGCTGCCAAGGTCGCTCTGCGCCGCCGTCTGATCCTTTCCAAGCTTGCCAAGCTGGAAAATCTCACCATCTCTGATGCTGAACTCAACGACCGCATCACCGGCATGAGCTACTACTACGGCATGAAACCCGCCGAAATGCGTACCGCTCTGGAACGCAACGGCGCTATCGAAGAGCTCCGTATGGAAATGGCTGCCGAAGGCGCTCTGGAAAAACTCGTTGCCAAGGTGCTGAAGTAATAATTTGCACTTTGGAGTAACACACGGTGTTGTACCAGCCCGGTTCGTTCCGGGATAAAATTTAATGATCCCCGACCGGACTTTTGTAAAAATGTTCCGGCCGGGTGTAATTTTTTTGATATTTGTCAGAATCCGGTGAAAGATTTCACTTGCGAAACAGTATCTATATAGTAGAAGTATTTTTTGTTGAAAGGAGAACATTATGAATAAACCGGAACGTTCCTATCTTGTCCCTACCGTCATCGAACAGACCGGACAGGGAGAACGGGCTTTTGATATCTACAGCCGCCTTCTCAAAGAGCGGATCATTATGCTTTGCTCACCCATTGATGACACCGTCGCCGGACTTATCGTTTCCCAGCTCCTCTTTCTTGAAGCTGAGGATGGAACCAAAGATATTTCTCTTTACATCTGCAGTCCCGGCGGTTCCGTTACCGCAGGGCTCGCCATCTATGACACCATGCAGATGATCTCCTGTGATGTGCAGACCTATTGCGTGGGACAGTGTGCCTCCATGGGGGCGGTGCTTCTTGCTGCCGGAGCTCCGGGCAAACGCTACTCTCTGCCCAACAGCCGCATCATGATCCATCAGCCCTGGGGCGGTGCCGAAGGTACTGCCGCTGACATCAATATCCAGGCAAAAGAGATCATCCGGCTCAAGGGTATCCTCAACGGGATCCTTGCCTCCCACTCAGGACAGAGTGTCAAGCGCATTGAAAAGGATACCGAAAGAGACTTTTTCATGAGCCCCGAAGAGGCGGTGGAGTATCACCTTATCGATAAAGTGGTCAGCCGGAAAGGCGGTAAGTAAGCATGGCAAAGAACAACCGTACCATCTGCGGCTTCTGCGGCAGAGAATTTGATAAGATACCTGCGGACTTTTTTCCCAGCGGCTTTGAAGGCATGGGTATCTGCAGTACCTGCCTGAAAGCCGGTAATGCGGCGCTTCAGGCCCGTGCCGGGAAGAAGGACACTTCCAAGACCGCTGAGGCTGTGGCGGCTTTGAAGATCCCTTCTCCCGCTGAGATCAAGGCGGAACTGGACCGTTACTGTATCGGGCAGGATGAAGCCAAGAAAACCCTTGCTGTGGCAGTCCGCAACCATTATAAACGTCTGCAGACCCGCTTTGCAGATCCCGATGCTGCCGCCGGATTTTCTGAAGTTGAGATCGACAAGAGCAATGTGCTGCTCATCGGTCCCACCGGCAGCGGCAAGACTCTTCTGGCAAGCACCCTTGCAAAGATGCTTGATGTGCCTTTTGCCATAGCCGATGCGACAACCCTTACCGAAGCCGGATATGTGGGCGAGGATGTGGAAAATATCCTGCTGCGCCTTTATCAGGCGGCTGACGGCGATATCGAACGCACTCAGATCGGCATCATCTATGTGGACGAGATCGACAAGATCGCCCGCAAAGGTGAAAATATGTCCATCACCCGTGATGTTTCAGGGGAGGGGGTCCAGCAGGCTCTTTTGAAGATCCTTGAAGGAACCGTTGCCAATGTGCCGCCTCAGGGGGGCAGAAAACACCCCAATCAGGAGTGTCTGCACATCGATACCTCAAATATCCTCTTTATCTGCGGCGGTGCTTTCTGCGGTCTTGCCGATATCGTCAAACGGCGGTGCGGCAAGCAGATCATCGGTTTTGACAACCGGAAGCCTGCCGACGATGAAAGCGTCAGCATTGAGGAGTTCCAAAAGAATCCTTTTGCCTTCTGCGAACCCGGAGATCTGGTCCGTTTCGGTCTGATCCCTGAGATCGTGGGACGTCTGCCGGTACTGACCAGTCTGGCACCTCTTTCCAAAGCGGACCTGGTCAAGGTCCTTTCTGAACCCAAGAATGCACTGACCAAACAGTACCAGCGCCTTATGGCCATGGATAATGTGGAGCTGAAGTTTACAGCCGAAGCTTTGGAAATGATCGCAGAAAAGGCGGTCAAACGGGGAACCGGTGCCCGGGGCCTGAGAGCTCTGCTTGAAGAGCTGATGCTGGATGCCATGTTTGAGGCCCCCGGTAAATCAGGCGGCATCTGCCGTATCGATGCTGCAGCCGTCCGTAAGGGTGCTGCCGCTGTCAAAAAACGCTGATAAACAACAGCGCGATTCAGACAACAACTGTAAATGAAGGGGCTTCGGAGATGCCTTATGATGACACCAACACTATGACCCTTGATGCCGGGGAGCTCAGAAGAACGCTCCAGGCAGACGAAGAACGCCTGGAAGAAGGCGGTCCTCCTACGGGGGGAAGATTCGTCTGCTCTCTTGACTCACTGCCGCAGAAGGAACAGGGGCGATATGAGCTGATACGCAGTATCGGGTTCGGCGGCATGAAGTGTGTTCTTCTGGTATATGACCACGACACAGGGCGTGAGATCGCCATGGCTCTTATGCCGGATTTCAGGGAACGTCCGCAAAGTGATCATGAACAGTTCATCAAAGAGGCACGGATCACCGCCTATCTGGAGCATCCCAATATCGTTGCGGTCCACGACATCGGTCTGGACTGCAACGGAGCTCCCTTTTATACGATGTCGTTCCTCAGGGGAATGCCCTTGACAACGGTGCTTAAACGGATCCGTGAAAACCGCCCCTTTGAGAGCAGTTACTACACGCTGGAAAGGAGACTGCGTATTTTTCAGCGGGTCTGCAATGCCGTCGGCTACGCCCACTCCCGCAACATCTGCCATCTGGATATCAAGCCGGATAATATCAACATCGGTGAATTCGGCGAAGTGCGCCTTTATGACTGGGGACTTGCCTGTGAAACCACCTTTGACGGCAGAGCTGTTTCAAGGGAAAAGGGAAAGTTGAAGGGAAGTCCGGGGTATATGGCACCTGAACAGATCTCCATCAACCCCGAGGCGCCCCCTGTGGGAAAATCCAGTGATATTTTTGCTCTGGGAGCTCTCCTTTACACATTACTGACCCTTTCTTCGCCATTTGGCGGGAAAGATAATGAGGAAGTGCTGCTCAAGACTTTGACTGAAGATCCCCCCAAAGCTTCCAGGATCGCCCCAAAGGGAGCTGTTATCTCAAAGGAACTGGAACTGGTTTGCCGCAAAGCTATGGCAAAAGATCCTGCCGACAGGTATGCTTCTGTCACCGAACTGCGCATGGCGGTTATGGCATTTCAGACAAGGGTATTCCGGAGCAGCATGTTTCACCGTCAGAGAAAACATCTTATTTCAGGGATAATCCTTCTCCTTTTTATTTTTATTACGATCGTCGCGGTTTTTTGGAAAAATCTCGGCTGACTGGAGAGTTAAGTTTTTATGAAAATGCGTTCTTTCTTGCTTGTTGCTTCGGGAGTGCTGGCAGCTGCGGCTCTTTCTGCTGTTGAATGTTTTTCTGAAAAGGGCATCGCCGCCAACTTTGTGGATATCAAAGGGAAATGGAAGTGCAGTGAAAGTACCGTCACTGTCTCCCCTTTGCCTGAGGGATTGCGCTTTACCTTTCACACCGGTGTCAAAACGGGGGATTTCCTCTTTAACAGGGCAAAGCATGATTCCCCTGCCGTCGTCGGGAAAGAATCCATCGAACTCCAGATCTGTCCTGATCCTTCAACGGGTGTCTACTATCACATCGGCGTCAATCCTGCCGGAACTCTTTACACTGCCAGAAAAAAGGATACCTCATGGGAACCCGCACAGCTTAAAGTTGATGTGAAAGATTGGAGTCGTGTCACCATTGATGTGACATACGCCGATCTGGGGCAGAAAAAACCGCCTCAGGGAAGTGCATGGAAGGTCAACTTCTGCCACACCCGTGCCAAAGGGCACTACACCGAACACTTCAGCTGGAGCGGCACAAGGGACTTCCACAATTACAAAGAGTACGGTACTTTGCGCTTCGGTTCATCCGACAAGGCGCTGGTCATTCTTTCTGAACAATCTGCCGCTGCAGTCAAGGCAACTGTCCTCAATGGAAAAGGATGTGTTCTTGAACTGATCGAAGATGGTCAGAAATGGCGTTCCAGTTCCTCCAACAGAGGTGTTTTTGAATTCACCCCGCCCCGGCTTATGGAAATACCGGTCAAATCCTTCGGGAAACGCACTTTCCGTCTCAAAGACAGTTCCGGGAGGATCCTCTGGGAGCGTACCGCCCTTTCAGGTTTTGACAACCGTCCTTTTCTTGAACTTGACCGCTATTACTATACCCCTGCCGATAAAAAGATCCATTGGAAAAGTACTTTGAAAGGGAAGAAGGAATTTTTCCTTTCGGGCCCTGCTCCCAGAAAGTGGAGCTCTGACCGTTCCTCCGGTTCCGAAGTGCTCCCTGACCGCCCCGGACGCTATCTGCTGACTTTGAAAAGCGGCAGCTGTCACATTTCACGGGTCCTGGAAGTTACTGCCGCTTCCCCCCTGATGCGCCACTGTGCCGGGAAGTGGGAGCGTAAAGGGGAATACCTTTACTGCGGAAACAGGATGCGCTTTCTGGTGGGGGGCTCCCAGACCAAAGTGCTGAAGCTCCACCACGGCAACTGTTTCAATCTGGCACACATTCCTGTGGGCAAGCTCCCCGGAGCCATTGAGCTGCTCTCTCTGACGGGCAAGAAGCTCCGCCGTGCCCCTGAGGGAACAGGATACCGTTTCCCCGGAGACGAAAAGAAGACTCTCGAATCCTACCGGGCTCAGGCGGTGAAACTCAACAGTCAAAAGTTGAAGATCTCACGCATCGCCTACGAAGCACAGATGAAAAGCTGGCTCACCGTCAAAGGGAAACTTGTTGAACAGGACTCTGCCGAACTTTACAAAAAAATCTATAACGAACTGAAAAAGTATGCTCCCCATCAGCTTTTTTCACTTCAGATCGACCGTCAGGAGCAAGCCAAACGCTTTGCTCCTGCCTGTGATGTTTTTGAAGTGGCGGTCAAAGGCAGTTACAAAGCCGACCCCATGCCCGGTATCGCTCAGGAGATACGGAACATCCGGAAAGCGGTCCCCGGCAAAGTGCTCTTTCACTGGTTCGGCGTCACTGTGCCTGACAACTGCAGCCGCAGTGCCGAAGAGCTCCGGGCTGAGCTTTACCTTGCCTTTATCAACAACAGTGCCGGAGTCCTCTTCCATCTGGGACACGGATTTCTCCCCGCTGAGCGTTCACGGCTCTGGTCGGTGATCTCCTCCACCGGCGCTGAACTTGACGAAATGATGCAGGAGTTCCACAACGGTACTCCCGCCACCGTGAACGAACCTGCCGGATTTCAGACTGCTGTGAGAGATTGCGGCACCTACTGGCTCATCGTCGGTGTCAACTGTGCCCATACCGCTCAAAGAATGAAACTTGCTCTGCCGGGGAAAAAGATGTTCAGCGCCCTTTTCAGCGGCTTTGAAGCAAGAGTGTTCCGAATCAGAAAATGAGAACTGTAAACACATGGTTTGCGGCAGCGGTCATCTGTGCCATTCCGGTGCTTATGCTGCTGCAGCAGCATCTCATGCCCCGGAGCTCCCCGGAAAAACCTTTGCATCTTCTGCGGAAAATGGATCACAAACTTGTGCTGGCAACAGAGGATGGCAGGGTCTTCAACCGCGCCAACGCCAAGCATATCGCCTACGCCGCAGCTGTCTATGCGGCGCAGGGAAAACACGATATTGCACAGAAATGGTTTCTGCTGGGCGCCGCTGAGTTCAGGTATCCTTCTGTTATGCTTTTTTACGGAGACTACCACTTCTATCACAAACGGTACCAGGCGGCACGTCACTGGTATGATCTGGCAAAGTATCATGCGCAGCGTGACAGACAGGGGCAGTTCCTCCGTTTTATCAATGAAAGAACAGATGCTCTGGACTCTCTTGAAAAACAGAAGGTGAAAAAGTGAAAATACATTTCAAAAGAACCAACTTCGGCGCTGCGCTCCTTGCCGTTTTTTTGTGCATGATGATCCAACTGCTGATACTGACAGGACGTGACGGGGGAGAACTGCACTTTGAAAGTCTCTTTTTCTTTATGAATTATCTGGACGGAAGAAACCTTTTTGCTCAGGTCATGGATCCCTTCAGAAACGACTGGGGACTTTATCAGGCACGGGAACTGAGTTATCTCTTTGATGTTCTGGATACCCGCTTTGTGGCATTCCTGCTCAAAAAGCATATCGTCTGGTTTCATTCCCTTTGTTCACTGCTTCTTTGCGGCGTCATGGTATTCATTCAGCACTATTATACCCGGAAATTTTTCCCGAAGATCCCCGGTATGCTGGTGACTTTGATATCGGTCTTTTTTGTCCTTTCCATGGCGGTGACGGGACTGAACTATTTCCGGTGTGCCAAATATCTGACCGCAACAGGGCTGTGGGGGACGTTTTTTGCCGCTTACGCCTGCTGCCGTTGGGGGAACACCCGCAGCCGCATCGCCCTGATCCTTTCTCTGTTCCTTATGTGCCTGAGTGACCGTCAGGGATTTTTCTTCACTGCCGCCTTCTGCGGTACTATGGCGGTGGTCATGGTGTGGCAGAGCCGCTGCCGTTCACTCCTTGTTGTCAGGAGAAGCCGTTTCGTTGTGCTGTCAGCCTTCGCCGTTATGGTTTTCGGGATCATCAATAATCTTTACCTCACTCCGGCACTGGTGAAATTTCTGAACGGCTATGAGGTGGATTTTGCGTATCAGCGGGATTTTCAGCTCTCTTTTGCAAGTATCAGGTCAGGCTTTCTCTTTCTGATGGGAAATGGCGGGAACTGGTTCAGCAGCTTTACAGGAGATATCCGTATTGCCTCCCTAACAGGATCTCTGCTTCTGGGGGGGCTGGGGATCGAACTTTACTGCCGGTACAGGAAGTGTGAAAACTCTTGGCTCTATCTGTCACTTCTCTGGCTCTGTGCTCTGGGAGCCATGCTGATCTGCGGCAGTGCCATGACGGCACGCCACCCCATGATCATGCTGGCTGATGTGGTTTACGGCACATACGCCATCAACTTTCTGGTCATCACCCTTTTTCTTCTGACTCTGACCGCCGCAGGAGGCAAAGAGCGGTTCCGCAAGGTGCTGCTGACCCTTGTCAGTGCAGGGATCCTGCTGCGTATGGGCACGGAGTATCTGGGAGAGCGTTTTGCTCCGGAATCCCAGTCTTTCAAAGGGTATTACTCCGGACAGCATGTTTTGAAAGAGGCTCTCAGGGATCCGGCATTTGATGAAACAAGGTATCTGCTTCCACACAGAATGGAACTCTTTTTAAAGTTTTACAGAGAGCAGGTCTTGAAAAAACAATGAGTGTGTGATATATTATACAAATAAACACGCTCCGCAGCGTCCTGATGAAGTCCGTCAGCAGGGCAAGCGGAAGTGCAAGTCAACAAATAACGGAGAATATGAAAATGGACAAGAAAGAAATCATCGCCAAGTTCGGTCGCGCCGCCGGCGACACCGGATCCCCCGAAGTGCAGATCGCTCTGCTGAGCGCCCGCATCGTTGCTCTGACCGAGCACCTCAAAGCCAACAAGAAGGACCACAGCACCCGCCGCGGTCTGCTTGCCATGGTTGCCCGCCGCAAAAAACTTCTTGCCTACCTTGCAGGCGAGAACTATCCCAAGTACATTGAGATCACTGACACCTTGAAGATCCGTCGTGCCAAGTAATCCAAAGGTACTGTTCTTTCAGAAAAAGCTCGCATATTGCGGGCTTTTTTTGTTTTCAGACAATATTTGAGGGAAAAAGAGCTATGAAGAAATTTCTGGTACTGTCACTTGCGGTGCTGAGTGCAGCTGTCCTTTCCGGCGGCCGCAGCAGCTTTGAGCCCAAACAGGAGCGCAAAGTGGTCATGGGCAGGAACATTGCCCTGATGATGGCGAAAAACGGCAAGGTCAACTTTGAGATCGTTGCCTCTTCAACCAATGTGAGCCGTCAGGCTGCTGAAGAAGCTGCAGCGATCCTGGGAAAAGCCTTCTCAGTTAAGATCCCTGTGAAAACGAAGGCGTCAGGCAGGATCCCTGCTATCATCATCGGCGATGCCGCTCTTGCCGCCAAACACGGTATTGATGTGAAAAAAATGGACCGTGACGGTTTTGTCATCAAAACGCTCTCCAATGCTGTTCTCATTATCGGCAGGGACGACCCGAAAGGCAGACCCTTCTCCCCCGGTGCCAACAAAGGCTACGGACGTTCCCCCGAGCGGGGGTCTCTTTACGGGACCTACGATTTTCTTGAACGTTTTGCCCATGTGCGCTTCTACTTTCCCGGCGATATGGGGACTGTGATCCCCCGAATGAAGGATTGGAGTTTGCCCACTGTTTACATTTCCGACCGTCCCGACTTCTACCAGCGCCGTATCAGTGCCGGAAAAACTTCTTACGAAGGACTCCCCCCAAACGCATGGATCATCAACCGCAACAGACTCCGTCTTGAAACTGAAGTGATCCCCAACTGTCACGGACTGGCACTGCTCCAGTTCATCCAGCGCTTTGCCGGGAGCAATCCTGAATATTTCGCTCTGCAAGCCAACGGTCTGCGCCACTTTGACACCAAAGCGGCGCGCCCCAGCAGCCGTTACGGGCATGTCTGCTTTTCAAGTGACATCAAAAAGGTCATCATGGACGATGCTGAAGCCTTCCTGCGGGGCAAGGATGCCAAAAGCCGTGGACTGACCTACTGGTCATGGTCCCGTTTCCCCAAGGGGATGCCCTACTTCAACATCATGCCCAACGACTGCTGTTATCCCTGCCAGTGCTCCAAGTGCAAACCCCACTTTTCCAAAGGTCCCAAGGCGGGAAGTGATTACATCTGGAGCTTCTTTGCCGACATCGCCAAAGAGATGCAGAAACGCAAGGTGCCGGGACACCTGACCACCATGGCTTATGCCAATTACCGCAGCATTCCTCCTTTCCCCATCCCTGAAAATCTGCTGGTCATGCTGGCGCTCCGGGGACCCTGGAATGTG
>JAFTIE010000127.1 GCA_017457065.1 Lentisphaeria bacterium | reverse complement strand
CGGTATAGATAAGACCCGTTTCGGTGAACCTGACAACCGTTACAGGGATTGGAACAACTTTATCTTGGGTTCCATCAACGGCTGTGTCAAATTTGCCGAAAAGTATCTGAACACCCGTTTTCTCTATCCCGGAGCAAACGGGATAGACTATGCCAGGTTGACAAAAGTTGAGATCCCCGCGGGGCTCCGTGAAGTGAATTCCCCCAAGCTGATTTTTGCCACCCGTTCCAGAGAGATGTTTTACAGCTACTCCAACAACGCATACGGCGCCGGTGCTTTCAAAAGTTACGGCGGGCACTCCTACTATGACGCCGTCCCCGAAAAGAAGTATGCAAAAACCCATCTGCACTATTTCGCCTTGCGCGGCGGCAAACGCAACCCTTCCGGCAATCATCTGTGTATTTCCAATCCCGAAGTCCAGGAGCTGATCTATCAGGAGATGGTCAAATGGGCAAAAAAGGGTGCCCTTGCCATTCAGCTGGCACAGACTGACGGCTACCAGCCCTGCGAATGCAAAAACTGCAAGGCTTTCGGCAACACCTCCGACGAAGGGGAAAAACTGTGGATACTCCACCGGGCTCTGGCTGAAAGATTCTACAAGGAATATCCCGGCAAGTTTGCCCATATCATCTGCTATGGCCCCACCTACATGCCTCCGAAGACCTTCAAAAAATTCCCCCCGAATGTGATTATTGAGCTTTGTAATTATACCCCTGCGACCTTCAAAAGATGGCAGGAATATGAGGTAAAGGGCGGTTTTACCACCTACGTCTACAACTGGGGATGGTACAACCGGGTGGGATTCCTCCCCAAGAGAACGCCTGAATTCTGTGCTGAACAGGTGCGTCTTTTCCTCAAAAACAATGTTCGCGGCGTGTACCGTTGCGGATTTGGAGAAAACTTCGGTCTTGAAGGACCTTCCTACTACGTCTACGGGCAGATGTTCAACGATATCACACAGAACGAAAATCTGCTTGTTGATGACTTTCTGCGCAGGGCATTCCACGAAAGCTATGTTCCCATGAAGGTCTTCTACGACACACTTTTTGAGCGTCTTGCCATTTACTCCGTCCTTCAGGATCGGGGAGCCAGTGATTACGGCAGAAAATCGGCGCTTCCCTCCAACCCCAGAGTCCTTGTTACCTCTATCTTGAGTGCGGATATCCTCGATGTTCTTTCCAAGAATTTGGACCGCGCCGAAAAAATGGCGAAAAATCCAAAGGTCAAGGCAAGATTGGAACTGGTCAGAGTTGAATTCGACTATGTAAAAAATCTGGCTGAAACGCTTCATCTTTACAATGCTTACCGACTCTATCCCACTCAGGCGAATTTTGACCAGCTTGCAAAGTCCGTTGAAGAACGCAATGCTCTGATCAAATCCTATACCAATCCCAAACGGCGAACCACGACCCGGTCCTACTCAAAAAATTGGCCGCTGCTTCCCATATTCAATGCGCCTTCCATTAAGATTCTTGAAGAAAACGGCCGTCTCAGTGCCCCCATCGGCGCCCCTCTCAACTGGAACATCAAACTTTTGAAAACTCAGAAGATCCTTCCCGGGGTCGGCAAAAAAACTATGCGCGTTGCAAGAGCTGTGGGCAAGATCTCAGCAACAGATTTCACCAGCGGCGCATGGGCAAGAGCAAAATGGAACTATTTGGGCGGGATCCAGCTTGGAGACATCACTGACAAGACCCGTTTCAAAGCCATCTATGATAATAAAAATATCTATGTCGCCTTTGAAAGTGACCTTGATGATAAAAAGAAATTTATTGTCAGCGGCTATGATGGACCCTGTTTCAATCAGGACTGCATGGAGCTTTTCCTCGATCCCACAGGTGTCAAAAATGTGTACTACCACTTTATTGCCAACCCCATCGCCAATTCATGTTATGATGCGGCATTCGGTCTTATTACCGATGTCCTTGATCCCGGCTATAACAAGCCGGATAAAAACTGGAACGGCAAGTGGACCTATCAGAATACCCGTAAAAACGGCAAGTGGTATATGCTCATTACAGTGCCTTACACCACGCTGAACACCAAGCCCGCTGTCCCCGGGACCATTTGGACCGGAAATTTCGGGCGTGAAGCCTATTTCTACACACCGGATCGTCCAAAAGGCAGGATCGAACTTTCAGTGTGGTCCCCCAATCTGGAAACCATGACTTTCCACGATCGTGAAACTTTCGGCGATCTCATCTTTGAATGATTTCAACAAATGTTAAGGATAGAAATGAAAAAAATATTTTCTGCGCTTGCGGTCCTTGTTCTGCTCAGCGGCTGTACAAGTATCTGTAAGACTCCCTGTTGTCCGGAGCCGGAAGTTCCAACAGCTCCCAAAGCTGTCGTGACGATCTCTCAAAACTCAAAATACCAGATCGTTTATCCCGATCTGCCTGCAAACGCTCCCCGCATCGCCATCTATACAGAAGCGGCGAACATGCTCAAACAGGCTCTTTATGAGGGTGTGGGCATTTCAGTTCCGGTCCGGATGGAGTCAAAAGCCCTCAAAGGATACAAAAACATTTATCTGGGAGATACAAAAGCTGCAAGAGCAGCAGGGATCAAAGTTGAAGATCATCCTAATTTCGGCTTTGTCATCAAAGAAAAGAATGGCAACATCTTCATTGCCGGTCAGGATAAACCCCGGTTGAACTGGGTCGAAAGACGGCGTATGTCATGGGTGTATTATATCCTCGGTACCGTCAACGGCTGTGTCAAGTTTGCCGAAAAGTATCTCAACACCCGTTTCCTCTATCCGGGGAAAAACGGAATTGATTATGCGTCAAAGGTGGGGAAATTCACCATTCCCGCCGGGCTGAATGAAGTATGCGTTCCCAAACTGGTATTTGCCAGCCATACTCCTGATATGTTCTACAGTTATTCCAACAATGCCTACAGTTACGGTGATTTCAAAAGCTATGGCGGACACTCTTACTACGATGCTGTTCCGGTCAAAAAATATGCAAAAACACATCCGCACTACTTTGCCTTCAGGGGCGGCAAGCGCAATCCCATCGGGAACCACCTTTGTATTTCCAATCCTGAAGTACAGGAGTTGATCTATCAGAAAATGGTCAAATGGGCAAAACAGGGCGCTTATGCTGTTCAGCTTGCCCAGACTGACGGATATTCTCCCTGTCAGTGTAAAAATTGCAAGGCTTACGGCAACACTTCTGATGAAGGGGAAAAGTTGTGGATCCTTCACAGAAAACTTGCCGAAAGGTTCCACAAAGAATTTCCCGGAAAGTTTGCCCATATCATCTGTTACGGTCCTACGGCGAATCCTCCCAAAACATTTAAGAAGTTCCCCCCAAATGTGATCATTGAACTTTGTTACTATACACAGGAAAACTTTAATGCCTGGAAAGAATACGAGGTCAAAGGCGGCTTTACCACCTATATTTACAACTGGGGGTGGTACAACCGTGTGGGATTCCTCCCCAAAAGGACGCCTCAGTTCTGTGCTGACCAGGTGCGTCTTTTCATAAAGAATGGCGTCAGAGGCGTTTACCGTTGCGGTTTCGGCGAAAACTACGGTCTTGAAGGCCCTGCGTACTATGTTTACGGACAGATGTTCAACGACATCAACCAGAATGAAACAGCTTTGGTCAATGACTTCATCCGGCGTGCATTCCGTGAAAGTCAAGTGCCCATGAAGCTCTTTTACCAAACGCTTTTCAACCGGCTTTCCATTTACTCTTCTTTGCAGGCAACTCAAACCATGCCCCAGAACCCCCGTGTCCTTGTGACAGCCATATTGAGTTCCGATGTGATCGATGTCCTTGAAAAGAATCTTGCCCGTGCTGAAAAACTTGCAAAAAACCCCAAGGTAAAAGCACGCCTTGAGCTGGTCAGAACAGAGTTTGACTATGCAAAATCTCTGGCGACGGTTCTGCATTTCTACAACACCTACCGTCTGGCACCTTCTCAGGCGACCTTTGATTTGCTGGCGGAATCAATCGTCAAGCGGAATAAACTCATCGACTCTTTCCGTGATCCCAAAACCAATAAGACCAAAGTTTACTCCAAAAACTGGCCCTCCATGCGGATTTTTCACAATCCGACCATTCCGGTGTTGAAAGAAAACGGTCGTTTGACGGCTCCCATCGGAGCTCCTCTCACTTGGAATATCAAGCTCCTGAAAGAGCAGAAGATCCTTCCCGGTGTAGGGAAAAAAGTCATGCGTATCCCCAGAGCTGTTGGAAAAATTTCCACCACCGACTTTAACAAAGGCGCCTGGGCAAAAGCAAAGTGGTACAGTATGAATGGTATTCAGCTGGGCGCTGTTACAGAAAAGACCCGTTTCAAAGCTGTTTATGATGCAAAACATGTCTATTTCGCATTTGAAAGCGATGTTGCTCCAGACAAAAAGTTCAATGCTCTGGGAAAAGACGGTGTCTGCTGGGGACAGGATTGCATGGAATTGATCCTCGATCCCACCGGGACCCGGAATATCTACTATCATTTGATCGTCAACCCCATTGAAAACTCTTACTATGATGAGGCTTTCGGTCTGATTACCGATGAACTGCACCCCAGTTACAACAAGCCTGACGGTTCCTGGAACACAAAGTGGAGCTACACAACAAAACGTGTAGGCGGCAAATGGTATCTTTGCTTCAAGATCCCCTTTGCATCTTTCAATGTTCCCCCTGCCTCTCCCGGTACCATCTGGTACGGTAATTTCGGTCGCGAAGCCTTTTTCGGAGGGGTTAGAGGCAAACTTGAACTCTCCCTCTGGTCCCCAAATCTGGAAACAATGAGTTTCCATGACCGGGAAACTTTCGGCGACCTGATCTTCGAATAAAGTCCCCTCCCCCTCTTTTAAAGCTGAAAAAAGGGATTTGAAACTTTTTGCGTTTCAAATCCCCTCGTGCGCCTTTTTTTCAGCAGATACGCGGAAGCAGTTCCCCTCCGGGAGGAGGAAGCATGGTCTGGGCTCCGATTTCTGTAGTGAGTACGACTTTCCCAACAGGATCAGCGATCACCTCACCGATAATGGCGGCATCAGTTGAATAAGGCAGAGTCTGCAGTTTTGCGACGATTTTTTCAGCTTCGCTTTTGGGGGCGAAAATCACCAATCTTCCTTCACAGGCAAGATACAATGGTTCAAGTCCCAACATGCCGCAAACGCCCTTCACTCCGTCAGCCACAGGCACAGCCTGAGAGTCGATG
>JAFTIE010000126.1 GCA_017457065.1 Lentisphaeria bacterium | reverse complement strand
TTAGCGGATTCGGATCATGCTGGAAAATATTGTCATCAAAGGTGCTTCGCAGCACAATCTTAAAAATATCAACGTCACTTTGCCGAGAAACAAACTTATTGTCATCACCGGACTTTCCGGCTCCGGCAAATCTTCCCTTGCCTTTGACACGTTGTATGCAGAAGGTCAGCGGCGTTATGTTGAAAGTCTTTCAGCATACGCCCGGCAGTTCCTTGACCGTATGCAGAAGCCCAAAGTGGAGCATATTGAAGGACTTTCCCCAGCCATTGCCATTGAACAGCGCACTGCGGGCTCCAATCCCCGCTCAACAGTGGCGACAGTGACTGAGATCTATGACTATCTGCGTCTGCTTTACGCCCATGGAGGAACTCCACACTGCCCGGAATGCGGCGATATTCTCGAATCCCAATCAGCCCAGGTCATTGTGGAAAAACTTCAGGCTCTTGAAGCAGGGCAGCGGCTGCAGATCCTTGCCCCTGTGGTCGACGGACGTAAGGGGGAACACCGGGAGGTCATGGAAAAAATATTGCAGGACGGCTTCGTCCGTGCCCGGATCGACGGCGAGATCCTCTCTCTGGAAGATGACGGGATCCCCCAGCTTGACAAAAAGCTCCGCCACTCCATTGCCGCCGTCATCGACCGTCTGGTAACAGGCAAGGTGGATTCCTCCCGTCTCACGGACTCTGTGGAAACAGCTTTGCGTTACGGCAACGGTGTCATGATCGCTTTGCTTCAGAAACCGGGAGAAGCAGGAATGACCGAGACCAGCTTCTGTGAAAAACTTGCCTGTTTGAAATGCGGCATTTCTTTCGGGGAACTTCAACCCCGTAATTTTTCTTTCAACTCCCCTTACGGTGCCTGTGAATGCTGCAACGGTCTGGGGATCGAACAGTATATGGACCCTGTCAAAGTGATCCCCGATCCCACACTTTCCATCCGCAAAGGAGCCATTCCCGGTTGGAGACGGGGAGCGCAGCACCTCATTATTTATTATAACATGCTCCTGAGAAAATTTTCAGAAGTTCTCAACTGTCCTGAAATGCTGACCACTCCGTTTCAGGATCTGCCGCAGCACATCAAAGAGTTTCTCCTTTACGGCAGCAAAGGGGAAAATGTGGAGTTTGACATCATGATCAACCGCCGCCGCTGCCATTGGAACAAGCCTTTTGAAGGCATACTGGAAAATCTGCGGCGCAGACTCAATGAAACGGAATCTGATTCTGTCCGGGAGCGGCTGACCTCCTATTTGAGCCCCCGGGAGTGTCCCTGCTGTCACGGGAAACGGCTGAAACCGGTAACGCTGGCAGTGAAGATCAATGACAAGTCCATTGCCGACTTTTGCGCCATGCCGGTTACAGAAGCGCTTGACTTCATTCCGAAAATCAGCCTGACTCCTGAAAAAGCGGCTGTCGCTTCTGAGGTTTTGCGTGAAATCGCCGGACGTTTGAAATTCCTCAAGGATGTGGGACTTGACTATCTGACACTTGACCGTTCAAGCGGCACTCTTTCAGGGGGCGAAGCCCAGCGCATCCGTCTTGCCACCCAGCTGGGGTGCGGACTTTCAGGGGTGCTTTACATTCTTGACGAACCTTCTATCGGACTTCATCAGCGTGACAACGGCAAACTCCTTGCCACACTGGAACAGCTCAGAGATATGGGCAACACCGTCGTGGTGGTGGAACACGATCTTGAAACCATTGAACGTGCCGACTATGTGGTGGACCTGGGTCCCGGTGCCGGAGAGTGCGGCGGCAGGATCGTGGGCGAAGGAACGCCTGAGGAACTTGCCAAATTCCCTGAATCCAGCACCGCCGACTTTCTTTCAGGCAGACGTGCCATTGAAGTCCCTGCCCGAAGGTTCCCCGGAAACGGCAGAGAACTCCTTATCAAAAAGGCTTCTCTCCACAATCTCAAAGGTGTCACAGCAAAGATCCCCCTGGGGTGTTTCACCTGTATCACCGGCGTTTCCGGTTCCGGAAAATCCTCTCTTATCAACGGCACTCTGGTTCCCGCTCTCAACCGCCATTTCAACATCGGCGACGAGATCCCCGGTCCCAACGAAGGCATCGAAGGGCTGGAATTCATTGACAAAGCCATTGTTATCGACCAGAGTCCCATCGGCAGAACGCCCCGTTCCAATCCTGCCACCTACACCGGAGCCTTTGATTTGATCCGTCAACTTTTCGCCACCTTGCCGGAAGCAAAATTGAGGGGATACGACCAGGGACGTTTCAGTTTCAACGTCAAAGGCGGCAGATGTGAAGAGTGCCACGGAGACGGTATCCTGAAAATAGAGATGCAGTTTCTCTCTGATGTTTATGTGGAGTGCTCACACTGCAACGGCAAACGTTTCAATGCTGAAACTCTCAACGTTAAATTCAAAGGGCACTCCATTGCCGATCTGCTCAATTTGACGGTGGCAGAGGCGGCAGAGCTTTTTGCCCCCTTCAAACGCATTGCAAGAAAACTGGATGTCCTCAACGAAGTGGGACTTGGCTACATCAAACTGGGACAGCCTGCCACAACTCTTTCAGGGGGTGAAGCCCAGCGTATCAAGCTGGCAACAGAGCTGGCAAGGATCCCCCGGGGACACACCTTGTATATTCTTGACGAGCCTACGACGGGACTGCACCTCTCGGACATCGATCAGCTGCTGAAAGTCCTTTTCAAGCTCCGTGATATGGGCAACAGTGTCATTGTCATCGAACACAATCTGGACGTGATCAAAGTAGCTGACCATATTATTGACATCGGTCCCGAAGGCGGTATCAGAGGCGGTCAGATCATCGGCACCGGCACTCCGGAAGAGCTTGCACGCAACAGAAAATCCATCACAGGACAATTCCTGAAGCCCTACTTGAAGTAAAATATGATTGCAAGAGTCGTCACAGAACTTTCACTTGACCGGGGTTTTGACTACCTCATTCCTGAGGAACTGGCAACAAAACTCAGGGTGGGTTCTGCCGTCACAGTTCCATTCGGCAGGAGCCTGCGTGAAGGAGTAGTGCTGGCTCTGCTTGAAAGTTCCCCCTATCCCCTGTCAAAGCTGAAGCCCATTGCCGGACTCTGTTCTGCAAGAGCAGATATCCCTGAAAAACTTATTGAATTGGGGCAGTGGATCGCTGAATATTACTGCTGTTCTCAGGAACACGCCATCAGGACCTTGCTCCCCGCAGCAGTTCGCAGCGGCAAGATCCGTCCTAAAACACGAAAACTTTTCACTATTGTCAAAGGGGCGGAATCTGAAAAAATCATCCTTGAAAGTGCAGAAAAAAGCTCTTTGCGCTCCCGGGCACTGATCCTGCGTGAACTGCGTTCAGCAGGGACCATGTCTCTCGACAGTTTGAAAAAGATCCCCAATTTCAGTATGAGCAGTCTTAATACGCTGCTGAAAAATGAGATCATTGCTGAAGAGGAGGAGATCGTCCGGGCGGATATTTTCGGTGACGCTGTCATTCTCCCCTCAAAGCCCCTTCCCCCAACCCCCGATCAAAAAAAGGCTCTGGCGCTTTTTGACGATATGATGCAGGGCAGGACCTCTTCCAAAGTGATGCTGCTCCATGGTGTGACCAACAGCGGAAAAACGGAAGTCTATCTGCAGTGTATCGCCAAAGTCCTTGATGCTGGCAAGAGTGCCATCGTGCTGGTGCCTGAAATCTCTCTTACTCCCCAGACTTTACGCCGTTTCCGTGCCCGTTTCGGGGATGCTTTGAGCGTGCTCCACAGCCGTCTTTCAGAAAGAGAACGCTACAATGAGTGGAACAGGATCAATGAGGGAAAAGTACGCATCGCCATCGGAGCCCGCTCTGCACTTTTTGCCCCTTTCCGCAATCTGGGACTCATCGTGGTGGATGAAGAACACGAATCAACCTACAAGCAGTCGGAGTCTCCCCGTTACATGGCACGGGATGTAGCGGTCATGCGGGGAAAATTTGAGGATGCCTGTGTCATACTGGGGTCTGCGACTCCTTCGGCGGAATCCATGTTCAACGCCAACAACGGCAAGTTCCTTCTGGCAAAGATGAACTCTCAAGCCAATGACAATGCCGCCCCCGTCATGCGTCTGGTGGATCTGCGCCTTGAAAACCCGGAAGACGGCAATCCGCTCTTTTCCAAGCCTCTCATTGAGGCAGTGCGTGACCGTATCGCAAGGGGAGAGCAGAGCATACTCTTCCTCAATTTGCGGGGGTATGCCCGGGTGATGGTCTGCAAAGAGTGTTCTTATGAAGCCTGGTGCCCGGAGTGTTCAGTTCACTACACCTACTCAAAATC
>JAFTIE010000125.1 GCA_017457065.1 Lentisphaeria bacterium | reverse complement strand
TTTCAAAACTCCTCAAAATTGTCAAAGCGCCCTCGCTTCGATCTGATAAAGGGAGCGTTTTCGGCTGTTACCTTGCAGGTAGCAGCCTCAAACTACCCTTTACAGCTCTTTGCGAATGACATCTTTGCCATTTTTTGAATAACTTTTGAAATTACCTCTCCAGATAAAGCAATCCTTCGGGGTTGCAGTTTCCAATGCTCAGGCGTGAAGGCCAAAGCTTCACAGGAGTCAGTGCCCCGGTGGGAGTGGAAACATTGAAACGCCACTGCATAGCGTCGCTGACACGGAAGGCGTCAAATTTGTCAAGTTCAACGATCACCGTCACCTCCCCTTTCTCATGGATGAATTTCACACCTTCAAGAAAATCGGCATCGTGTCCATGTTTTTCAGGTGACAGGATGGGAATTGTTATGACTTTGCAAAGCCTTCCCGGTTCAAGGTCGATGCGGATCTGTTCAGTGATGTTCCTGAAGGAAAAGATAAGATTATTTTCTTCCTTGACCATCTTGAAATCGACTTCCCCCACTTTCTGCCACTCTTTGAAAGAAGAGAGTTTGACGGTCTTTTCCGCAACCCCTTTGTAATCTTTGATAACTTGAGAATCCATCTGATAATTTTCCAGATCAGCGGCAGCATCCCGGAGCAATTCGGCACGGGCGTAAAGTTTTTCGGGGAAGAAACAGTAGCTTTCGACCTCAGCGTGATACCCCAGGCGGGAATCAAGTTTGCAAAGCTCTGCCATGCGCAAGGTCGCTTCGATCTCAGCGGCGATCAGAGCTTTCATCGCCTCCTTGTTGTCTCTGCCGTTAAAGATCATATCGTCACGCAGATAATAGAACTCAAAAAGACGGCGGGTGGAACTGAACTGCAGTCCGATGGCTTCGGCAACGCGCAACTCTTTCTTACGCAGTTCGTTGTCAGCACAGGGAGCCAGAAGTTCCATGCCCTCTTTCCAAAGTCCGTCCATTTTTTCAAGGAGCCCTCTGACCTCGGCGAAATTGAAGACATAGCCCATACACTCCCCGATGCGGTCCCCGGAGTTCTTGGGGAACGCCTGAGTGTAACTGGGAGCAATTGGCAAATCTGCCGGATAGACATACCAGGGGTAGACGATGGAAAAATGCAAGGGTCCCGCCCATTTGAAAGAGATGCACTCAGGAAAGTTTCGGTAGGCAAGAGAGAAAGCCTTCCACGCCTGAGCCACATTCATGGCGTGTTCACCCCAGTCGGGCGCTGCCAGTTCAAGAAGAAACTCCTGATCTGTTTCGGGCATGGGAAGGAAGGAAAGTCTTCCTGCGGCACGGTTCATAATGCTGGGGACACTTCCGAAATACCAACACTGCATGACCCCCTGACAGTTACCTGCGGCTTTAAGTCCCTGATAGCGTTCAAAGAGCACATCGGGCACAGGAAAATAAGGGACTGTGGCATCTTCATGGGAAACGCCGGTCTGCATTTTGGCTGCCATTTTTGTGGTCCTTGATGCAAGATCCTTCCAGAATCCGGAGGGACCAGCCCACGAAAGGGAGTAGTCCTGAACGTACAGAGTTCTGCCGCACTGGTGGTTTTCGCCCCCTGTTTCGCAGTTGTAAAGAAGCGTACAATCCTCAGGCCATACATCGGCAACGGCTCTGATCACATCATTCTCAGGCTCTCCCGGCATGTGGAACCCGGCATAGAACCAGCCGAAAAACTCAGCTTGAGGAGAATATTTTTTCATAGCTTTGGAAAATGTTCTCGCCATTTCAGCGAAAAGCTCCGCACCGCTGTAAGGGGCACATCTGGGGCAGCAGCACTCACCCACATGAGGATAAAGTTTCCGTTCGGCACAGGGGTGTGAACTTTCAAGAGCCATGATGTTGATGATACCGCCCAGTTCAGGCACCTTTGAGAAAATATACCCCACGGTCTCTGTGATATACTGCTTGCCTTCGGGAGAGGTGGTGCAGAAGTTGGTTACAGGAGTTCCGTTGATGTACGAGGTGCTTGCCATTTCCGGATGCCGTTCCATATCCTCTTTGGTATTGCTTTTCCAGGTACCGGCAAAACTTCTTGGTTCAGCCATGAAGATGTAGCATTTGATGCCGTACCTGGCACAGCGTTCAGCCACTTTTTTAAGTTTGCCGAGGATCTTGTCTGCCTCTTTCCCCCGCTCCGGGAAGAAGGAGCTGGGCATATCGTTGAGATAAAGGGTGATCCAGACACCGTTGAGTCTTTCGTGCATGATGCGGTCAAGATAGGCATCGGGATAGTAGTCCAAATCATCTGTCAGCTCATCCAGCTTCAAAGGGGGACGGGTATTGGGAGCAAAGAAACAGCGTGAAATACGGTGTTTCACCCACGCCTTGCGCCGGATGGTCCCCGAAAATTCTCTGCCTGCAAAGCGTTCTTCCAATTCACACACACCATAGCGGAAACCGCTGTCATCGGCAGCAGTAATGGTGATTTGCTCTTCATTCACCTCAAGGACGAACTCTTCCGCTTCAAGGGCTTCATCTTTGACAAAAGTCAAAGGGATGCCTTTTTCATCTGGGATAAAATGGCGCTCAAGGGTGATTTTCGCTGTTTCCGGCATAAGTTCAGGATTTGTAACACAAATCTTTTTGACAGCAGGAGATGCAAGTTCAGCATATTCCTTTATTTCTTCCACAAATTTCAGTTCTCCCCGGGGCGGCCAGGGGATATCATCAAATTTTTTGAACAGTTCATGATTCATTTTTTATTATCCTTGAATTTTCTCTCTGATTTTTTCAAATGCTTCACACAACTTGCCAAAGATCATCTTTTGCCCTTCTGTGTTGGGGTGCATTCCATCAGGAAAGAGATTTACAAACTTTTCATCATCATTTGCAGTCACCTGACGGAAGAAGGCGTTGATATCCACAGTTTCAATGCCCTCTTCTGCCATAAGTCTGCAGGCGGCAGCGATAAATTGGTCCAGCATGAAGTTGAAACCCTTTGATGTGTAGGGTTCACCGCCGTAATAGGGCTTCAACCCTTCGACCAGCAGCATGGGGGGCGGGGTAAAAAAGATCATTTCAGCACCGATGGAGCGCATTTCACTGATAAAAAAGCGCAAATTCCCCAAATATTCTTCAATGGTCAGTCTGGGAAGGGTTTTCTGTTTCCAGACATCTATCGCCGCATCATTGCATCCGAAAGAAAAGATCAGCAGATCCGGTCTTTCATCCATGACATCCTTCTGAAAACGCTCCCGTGCCAGATTGGTATCGTTACCGCCGACACCTTTGTTGACGATCTCAAATTCCGGAAATTTTTCTGCAAAAAACTCCGATGCCACCTTGTTGTTTTTACGGAGCGCCGTAATGGAATCTCCGAAAAAAATAATCTTTGCCATACACAAAAGATCCCTTATTTTTTGACCTCAGCAAACTTGATGTTGTCGATCCACACTTTGCCTTTGGCATTGCGGACCCCGAAACGGATACAGCGGCTGCGCCCTTTGATGACTCTGCCCCCGTCCTTGCCTGTGGTCCAGAAAAATCCCTGCCGCGTCCAGGGCATAGTGCCGGTGTAGGCGACTTTGGGAAAGAAGTTATTGCTGTTATCCCCCAGAAGTATCTGAAAACCGCCATTGGCAGCAGTGGGTTGAAGATTTTCCATCTTGAGATAGAAGCTCACGGCATAGGTGGTGTTGGCTTTGAGGGGGAGTCCCTGAAAGATCCATTTGAACTTTCCGTCAGTAACATCCAGAAATGCGCTGCGTCCGCCGGTGATGAAACACTTTTCATCGAATTTGGGTCCGTCCGCTTTGTGGGAGTTGACCGACCAGTATCCCCTGTAAGGTTTGGTAAAATCGCCGTTTTTGATCATATTTCCATCATTGACCTTCTCAAAAACAAGGCGCCCGTAATTTTCCACCTCATGATAGCCGATGTGGTTGGGAGACCAGCTGTAATAAGGGCTCAGGACTTTGCCCTTTTTAAGTGAGCGGTGACGGCAGAAGTTCGCCTTGAAATTTTTGGCATTAAAGCCTTTCAGCTCTTTTACAGGAACTGCCGCCTCTATGATATAGCGGTCCGCGAGAACTGCTGCCGCCGTCTTGATACCGGAGCGCCAGTTGATGTTTATCTGTGAGGTTTTACCGCTTCGCACATTGTAAAGATCAGAAAGAACTCCCTTGGAGTTGATGATGAACTGATAGTAATCTTGGCCGTTTCCGGAAGGATTGAGGAAAAATTCGACAACGGAGTCCATCCAGAGATCCTTATGATCATGAGTCAGCCGTTCGGTCCGGATCTCATTCATGCGGGGCTCCATGCACTCGAATGCGAAATAAAGATACTCTTTGTCCCGTCGCACTTTGACAGCGGTCTTGACTTCGGTGATGTCCCCAGTCACAGGGAGCAGGAAGGTGGGCTCACACTTTTTCCATCCGGAGTCATCAAGTTTACCGTCGACAGTGATTTTTTCCCTGGCATCCAAAGTTTTTACATGATAACTCCAATCGGCAAGGGCTTCTTTTTCTCTGAAATATTTGGCTGAAGCTTCTTCCAGAGAGCCGAGGAGCTGCCTGCGGATGAATTTCACTCTCTCAAGATACTCCCCTTTGACCTTTTTCTGAGCCTGATCAAAGAGGGTATTGAACTCTTTCAATTTGGCGGGGGAGTAGATCTTTTCCCAGATCTCATGAACAGCGGGAGGCGAAACGATGGGACCGAGACGTGTTTCCACGATCTTGCCCAAAAGCTTGTTCATCCAGATATTTTCCAGTTCGTTGTAAAAGGTGTTCATCTCCGGCGCCGCTTTGCCGAACATGTCTTTGTGGTGTTCATCAACAAGAGTGTCGATATCAACACTGTTGTTCCAAGCGTGTTTGAAGAAAATGTATGTATTCAGGTAGTTGAAGATCCATTTATCGGATTCACATTCATAAAAGGCTCCGAAAGTATATGGTCCGAGACGTTTGTAATATTTGCCTACGGTCCGGGGAGCCATCTGGGGGATCCCCGGATTGGCGTTGCTGCCCAGCTTGTGAGGGTAGTTCCAGAGCCACACTTTGCGGTTCAGTTTCCGGGTCCATGACAGTACCCTTTCGTCTCCCAATTTCCGCATGGGAGCATTTCTTTCAGCCCAGGGGCCGGTGGTTGCCACCATGATCTCCATACTTTCAGGAACAACCTGCTTCGGGGGCTCTGTGTAGCAGGCGTAAGCCATGGCAGTGATCTTGCCTTTGACGCCGGAATTCAGGATGCGGCGCGCCACATCAAGGATCATATCCCACACATATTCGTTCTCACCGTACTTTGCCATGTAGACTTTGCACTTGTCGCAGAGGCAGCGGCGGTGATGGTCGCCGGGCATGATGCTGAAAAATCCGGGCTGTCCCACAACGGGATCCCAGGCGTAACCGGGTTTGGGATGACGGTCAGATCCCCGGAGGATACCCCGCTTTGAAGCGGGTTCACCTTTGAAAAATGAAAGCGCATCAAGATAGATCTCATTACGGTATCCTTCTGAAAGATAACATCCGCTGCCCACTGACCAGTGGTCGGCAGGGTAAATTTTCCCTTTGGGATCTTTGGCAAAATATTCGGGGTGGGTCTTGGCAAAACGGCGGAAATATCCGCTGTGTTCCAAACTGTGGCAGCAGGGAATGTAAAAGGTCTGGCAGCGTCGGCGGTAGCCTTGCAGTACAACGCCCCCCGCAGCGGTCTCCTTATCATACCAGGCACTTCCGGCATCGTAGGCACGGCGCTGGAAATGATCCGGACGGTCATAGATATCTATTGTGCCCACACTGATTTTATCTTTCCGGGGGACGACTTCGCCGTACTTGCCGGGGAAGTAGAATCTGACTCCGGCAAAACGTTCAAGAAAATCGTAAGCGCCGAAAAGAGTGGCGTGTTCAAAGTAGTGCCCTCTCAGTTGTGCGGGGTTATCACTGGCACTGTCTCTTCCGGCAATGGCGATCATGTTTTTGCCTGACTTGATGGCAAATCCGTCCCGGTCAAACTTCCGGGTATCGATCCCCAGTTTTTGGGAATAAATATTTTCACCGACAACAATGGCGACACCTTTTTTCAAAGGAGCGGGCACAATGGCGATCTTGGAATTGAAAACCTTCCCCAGAAATTTGGCAAGCTCAGAAGCGGCAAACTTTGCTGTCGGTTTTGATTTGGGGGGCAAAACGATGTGGGTATATTTATCCAGCACCATGACATTTTTTTTGCTCACACTGATCTTTCTGGGAAGCTTCGGATCCTGATCGGAGCGCAAAGGAGCTCCCGGCAACAGAGCGGCACTTGCAAATACAGCAAATAAAACAAATTTTTTCAACATTTTTTTATTCCTTCTGCAGATTACTTGAGGGGGGTGATAAAGCGGTTGGCAGCATGATTTGGACGCCAGAAATAGGAGTTTCTGGCACTGGACTTGTAGCCGGGAAATCCGCTTGTTTCGTGGATGAGATTGGGGCGTCCCAAAGTGATGACATGACCGTCAAGCATAGAAGCAACGGTCAGCTGGTTTATATGGCGGTAGGGGAAAAGATACCCGAACGCCGGACTGTTGTAATAGTAGACGATTTCAGTGTACACATTGGTATCAGCCGTGCAGAGACTTGAGGAAGGATACTTGAAAAGAGTGTTTTTCCAGGCTTTCATACCAGCGTTATAAGAGGTGTCGTAGACCCGGGAAAATGTGATATTGACACCGATGGTACACCCGTATGTTCTGTTTGCGGGGATCTCAGCCTCAGGGCACATATACCGTTGTCTCTTGTTGGACTGATAGTAGCCGATATGGTTGAATCCATCATCCACACACCCCAGATACTGAGCAATCAGCTGGGTGTTTTTGGGGCATGCCAGAATGGTCTTTTTTCCATCCTGGGTAGGAGTCGGGGCATATCCGTCATAATCGTTTGAATACATGAGAAAAGCCTTCACGATCTGTCCCTGATTGTTGACACACTTGATCAGCTTGCCTCTTGCCCGTGCCTTCTGCAGTGCCGGAAGAAGCATGGCGGCAAGTATGGCGATAATGGCAATAACAACAAGAAGTTCAATCAGCGTGAACGCTGATCGAATGAAGCACGGCTTCGCCGTATGAAGATGTGAAGAGTTTGACTTTGTCAAACGTGAAGTGCGCCCTGACGGGCGTAAGAAAGTGTCGTTTTTCATTTTTTTAATACACCTCTGTTGTGCAGCAGTCGCCGGAAGTCCGATCAAAGTGAATTTTCCAGAGTGCATGGTTTTATCAAATGTCATTTTTACCTCTGATGGGGAACCAGAAATAACAGTAATAAAGTTTTGCTGAGTTGGAGTGGTCTTTCATGGGGATCTTTTTGATGGGGACCATTTCCACATGTCCATCGCAGAAAGCTACATTGAACGCTCCCTGGAGTACCGGGAGAGCATAGTAGTTTTCAGGCACCATGCCGCCGTTGTGCACCGCAACAGGAAAAGTTCCGGCAGAACCGGCAGAGTCTGTGTAATAAGAACGCTCTCTGGCGCCTTCACTGTAATAACAGGTCTTTGTCGGTTGTTTGACTCTTGAGACAGTGGCAATATAAGTATCTGTTGCACAGCGGCTCAGATTCAAACTTTGGCTGATCCCGTGACGGCTGTTTGAGTTGCTCAAGACGATTTTTTCAAAGCGCTGTCTGCCGTTCACTGCGGGACAGGCGAATTTGCTGGTTTCAAAAGGTACCCGGGTGCTTTGGTACCAGCCGCCGATGGGGGGGCGTTCATCAATCCCCAGATAGGGGGTCAACATGCCATTGTTCTTGCCGCCGCTCAGGGCTGAACGGGTGGATCCCTTGGAACTGGCACAGTTGTAAAGCATGGTGTAGTAACCCTTGTTGTCATCATTATACATAAGTCCTGCTTTGCCGACGGTGCCGAAGTTATTGGCGCAATGGGTGGCATGTGCTCTGCCCCGCGCCTGCTGCAAGGCGGGCAGGAGCATGGCGGCAAGGATCGCGATGATGGCGATGACGACAAGAAGCTCTATTAAGGTGAAGCTGTAC
>JAFTIE010000124.1 GCA_017457065.1 Lentisphaeria bacterium | reverse complement strand
GTAGTTTGAGGCTGCTACCTGCAAGGTAACAGGCGCTTGTCCCGCCGTAGCTTTATGCGAAGGCGGAAAAACGCTCCCTTTATCAGATCGAAGAAGAGGGCTCTTTGACAATTTTGAGGAGTTTTGAAATTGCCTCAATATAATATAACCACCATTTCTGATAATGTCAACTGATAATATCAGATTTTTTATAAATTTTATTTCTCCTTCTGCTCATTTGGAGAACAAAAGGGGAAAAGGCAGATCAGATGTCAGAGATATTTATCAGCCAGATCAAGATAATATCCCCAATCCTGAGGCGTGTGATCATGCTTGCCGGTACGGTAATGAAAACTGATGTCGCCTGCACAGTGTATGTCAGGACCGGGCATTTCATCAACAGTCAAGCCGCAGGAACCGTAAAGTTTGTAAACCTGAGAAGCAGCTTTACAGGCAAGAAATTCTCCCTTGGGATCAGCGGCACGATCTTCTGTGGCAGTACCGACAGCCAGGGGACGTGGGGCGATCATGGCAAGAAGTTCATGCTGATCGATGGGGAGCTCCTCCTCTTTATAAATGAAACGTTCCGCTTCGTTGACAAACCAGCTGGGGTATCCCATATTGATATGATGTTGAAAATGCTGGGAAAGGTTTTCCCCGAATTTCCGTTTGTGGAGCGCTCCGCCGCCGCAGCCGGAGTCATTGGAAATGACCATCTTATACCGGGTATCTACGGCTCCTGCCCACAAAGAGGTCTTGCCCAGACGGGAGTGACCGTGCACGGCGACCCGTGAACTGTCGATATCAGGATCCAGTTCCAGATAATCCATGATACGGCTCAATCCCCAAGCCCATGCGCCGATGACGGAGTATTTTTCTCCGAATTTACCATATTCCGCAGGCGTAAAGAAGAGTTTGGCAACGCTGTCCCCAATACCGTCGGCACGGTCGGGAAAGATATCATGGTAGCAGCAGGTGACAGTTGCATAATTTCTTGCAACGATCTCTTCCGGGATCCAACGGTGATGCTGCACACCTGAACCTTCGTCAACAAGCACTCCCGGGAAGCGGTATCCCGTAGGGATCACATCCTTTTCCACAGTGGTATTCTGATTGCCTTTGAAATTCAGCCCCAAAAATGCCGGAACCGGTCCGGAAGCATTGGCAGGAAGATAGATCAGTATCTTGAAAGAATGACTTCTCCCGTCAAGCATGGAACAGGTGATCCGCACCTCTTTACGCACGGCTTTTCCTCCGAGCGCTCCCTGACGGCAGTTCAGAAGTTGAAAACTCATCTCATCGGGACGGGGCAGGATCTCTCCATACTCATACTTTTTAAGCATGTCAAGAATATAAGAGCGCTGGAAATTGTGCCACTCAAAAGGAGTCGTGACATAACTGCCGTCCTTTTTCAGCAAAGGATCAGGCAATGTGTCTCGTGCAGCCTCTTTGTCATCCATAGAGTAAGGCGCGTATTCCATAGCAAATTTCCTTATTTTAATTACCGGGGAAGTCTGTCTTCTTTGTAAAGACGGTGTACTGCAATGCTCATGACGGGCAGCAAAATCAATATAAAAAGAAAATAATACTTATAGGTCATCAGCGGCACAGCAGAAGTGTTGAGCTTTGCCGCAAGTTTCAGAAAGAAACCGCTCAGAAACATTCCGGGGAGTCCCGCAAGAACACCTGTCCCCACAGCCAGAAGCATACTGGCAACCACCTGATCCTTGGGCTTGATCGTGTGAATGAAATACTGAGACAGAGAAGTGGTCGCAGCCACTGCACAACATGGGCAAAAGATAAAAGGCAATATGAGAAGGAGGGGATTAAAATTCCCCGGCAGCAGCAGCCAGAGCAGCACAATGATGTAGTTCCCGTAGAATCCGGCAATTACCATACGCCTTCCGCCGAATTTGTCAGCAAGTTTTGACAGTACCACACTGATACCGATACTGGCGCCGAACTGAACAAGAGAATAGAGCAAAGCCGTACTGTCATTGACCACATATCCTCTTTTGAGGGTCAACATTGAAATGGGGACGAGAAAAACGGCACTCATATTGCAGATCATTCCGGCAATGATCTGCCGGAAGAGGACTTTGTTTTTCAGAAGAGGCACGATCTCTTTCAAGAGATGAAGTTTTGCATTGTCCATGATCTCCCCGGTTTCGCAGATCCTGCGGCAAAAGGTGGAGCTGTAGATCCCAAGCACCGTTCCGGCGATGATGATAGCGAAAAGCATCCAGACTGATTGACTCAATTTCATACAAAGGCTTATGACGATCAAAGCGGTCACACCGCTTGAATAGAAGTAGATCCACGCTTTTGAAAGGAAGCCGCCGACAGCGCTTTTTTCACATATTTCTCCCACCAGAGGCTGGCTCATGACCACACCTGCGGCACGGAACCCATAGAAAAGGAACGCCCCCAGCACGATCAGACAGGTCGCCAGCGCTTCGCTGATGTAGAACGCTGCCGGAGCCGCTGCCGCAACGATCAATGCGGCGATATTACGATAGACCCAGCAATCCGCCTGAGTGCGTGCGGCACCGCCTCTGGCAGTCATGATCTTCCCCAGAGGCAGAAGCAGAAATCCGAAATAGATCATACCGCCGAGAATGGCGATCACATAGTCCGGGCTGTGAAGTTTCACTGCAAAAAGAATGAGAACGGTTTCTCCGAGGCACATATAGGAAGCACCGTTGACTCCGTTGTAAAGCAAATAATTCCGCTGAGAACTTTTCATCTCTCCCGGGGTGAGAGGACGGTTGCAAATCATGGATACATACTCCTGAAAAATAGATCGGTACATTGTTTTCTTAAATTACATAATTTAATACCGGAAGGTTGTTTTTTCAACTGCCAGACTGGAAAAATGACAGATATTGTTCTTAACGCACTCCATTCACTTGAGAAAGAAAGATAAAAAGTGAGATTTTTTTGCGGGAAGGACTTGTAAAATAGATTTTTTGTGTTATATTAGAGTCATTATGAAATATTATCTTCACAACATCAATTGGTGCTGGTGGCGACTCAACTGAAGTTTCCGCCTGTTTTGTTGTGCAGATAAAATAAGTAAAGTTGAATCAGAGACGGGTGGAAAAATTCCATCCGTCTTTTTTGTTGTATAACGTAATCAATGAGGAAAAGAAAATGAGCAATCGGAATTCAAAAGTAGATTTCAACAAGCTCCCCTACAAATTGCAGCTTTCTGAAAATGAATTGCCGAAACAGTGGTACAATTTGCGTGCCGATATGAAAAACAAACCGGCTCCGCTGCTTAATCCGGCGACCATGAAGCCCATCACATTCGACGAACTGAAACAGGTCTTCTGCGATGAGTGCGCAAGACAGGAACTGGATGATGTCACTGCGTACATTGACATTCCTCAGGCGATCCGGGACTTCTACAAGATGTACCGTCCCGCCCCTCTGACCCATGCGGGTTTTCTTGAAAAGGCACTCAACACCCCTGCCCACATCTTCTATAAGTTTGAGGGCAACAACACCTCCGGCAGCCACAAGCTCAACTCTGCCATTGCTCAGGCGTACTACGCCAAAGAGCAGGGACTTACCGGTGTCACCACCGAAACCGGTGCCGGACAGTGGGGAACAGCCCTTTCCATGGCATGTGCCTTTTTCGGACTGGTCTGCAAGGTCTTTATGGTCAAATGTTCCTACGAGCAGAAACCTTTCCGCCGGGAAGTGATGCGCACCTATGGAGCCTCTGTGGTCCCCTCCCCTTCCGATACGACTGAAGCCGGACGCAAGATCCTGGCAGACTTCCCCAATGCACCCGGAAGTCTCGGCTGTGCCATTTCAGAAGCCGTGGAGTCTGCTTCAAAAACTCCCGGATTCCGTTATGCTCTTGGTTCCGTGCTCTCTCAGGTGATGCTCCATCAGAGCATTATCGGTCTGGAAACCGCCAGTGCTTTTGAGAAGTACGGCATTGAGCCTGATATCATCGTGGGCTGTGCCGGGGGAGGCTCCAACCTGGGCGGTCTGATCGCCCCCTTCATGGGCAAAAAACTCAGAGGCGAGAGCGACTACCAATTCATCGCTGTCGAACCTGCCTCCTGTCCCAGCCTGACCCGGGGAAAATATGCCTATGACTACTGCGATACCGGTATGATCTGTCCTCTTTCCAAGATGTACACTCTGGGATGCCGTTTCATGCCTTGTTCAAGTCACGCAGGGGGCTTGCGCTACCACGGCATGAGTTCCATTGTTTCCCAGCTTTATGATGACGGTCTCATGGAGGCCCGTTCCGTCAAGCAGACCGATGTGTTTGCCGCTGCCCGGGAATTCGCCCGTACTGAGGGTATTCTTCCCGCTCCCGAAAGCAGTCATGCGATACGCATTGCCATTGACGAGGCGATCAAGTGCCGCGAGACGGGAGAAGCAAAGACCATCGTCATCGGACTTACAGGAACGGGATACTTTGACATGTTTTCTTATCAGAAGTTCAACGATGGCATCATGCAGGATTACATTCCAACCGATGCGGAACTGATGCAAGGACTTTCACAGCTCCCTGACATCAGGTGATTCCGATTCCCCAAACTGCGGCTGCTGCAAACCTTATCCAAACGGTGTGCGGCAGCCTTCTTTTACTTCCGGCAAAGTTTCTGAGAGTCGGCAGATGCACCGTATCTGAAAAAAGTGCTCCTGACCCGAATTGACTTTCGGTCGGAGCACTTTGAACAGTATCCGGAGCAGTTCAGATCCTGCTCATAGCAGCATCAAAGCGGCTGAATGAGGCCTCAAGCTCTTCTGAAGGCAGGATCCCTGCATTGAGATATTCAGATGCAAGTTTGTTGGGATCTATCGCCTGTGCTGCGGCACGGGCTTCATCTTTGGCAAAATTGCCCATGATGGCAGCCTGCAGAGCAGCGGCAAGGTTGTCTGCTTCAGCATCTTGAGCACCTGAAAGTTTTTCAAGTTCACTGCAGATCCGTTCATGTTCCTGTCTGGCGGCGGCGATCTGACGATTGAGTTTTTCCAGTGCTTTTGCATCACCTTCAACGGCAGCAGAGATCAATTTAACTGCGCTGCTCAATTTAGGGAAGACTTCTGCGGCAGCAGGGGGGGTGAATCCGAATGATTCTCCGGCAAGGAGCTTGTCAACAGAAAGAGCCAGCTCTCTTGCCACTTCTCTTCCAAGATCACCTTTGGCACGGGTCTCTTTCTTGCGGCTTTCTGAAAGCGCCGCATCAAATGTCTGAGAAGCCTTTTTGACAGCGCCTGCCGTCTCCCGGCAATCAAGCTCCTGAAGACGTTCCCTGATTTCCCGGGCACGTCCCATATTGGCAACGGGATCACTTGAAAGCTGTTCCAGTTCAGCGATCAGGTTGCGGCTTTCACTCTCTTTTTCAGAGAAGACCGCACGGCGTGCCTCAAAGAATTTGTCAAGAGCAGCTTTGAGTCTTTCATAAAGGGCATTTTCTGATTTTCCGGCATTGCCGGCATTACGGAAATCCTCTCTGAGCTGACGGGCACGGCGCAAATCGTTCTGAGTCAGGGCTTCAGCTTCTGCGATCAGAGCCTCCTTGCACTGGATGATGGCTGCAAACTTTTTCTCCCGTTCTGAGAAATAGGCACTGCGTGCGTTGAAAAAGGTGTCAGCTGCAGCACGGAACCGGCGGTAAAGCTCATTTTCCTCGTTACCGGCACGGGGGATGGTTTTCCACTTCGCCTGAAGCTCCTTAAAGGCGGCAGCAGTGGCATTCCACTGGGTCGAAGATGCAAGTTTTTCAGCCTCTTCTATCAGCGCCAGCTTATCAGCAGCAGCCTGTTTGCGTTCCTGACGACGGTTGGAAAAAAACTCGTCCACTTTATGCTGAAGCTGCCGGCTTGCCTCAAGAAAACGGGCGTTCACCTCTTCATTTTTCTCTTTGGGCACAGCCCCAAGGGTTTTCCAACGCTCCCGCAGTTCCTGAAGTTCCTTTGCAAATTTGACACAATCAGGATTTTCTGCGCTGTTCATCTCCTCGATTTTTCCGCAAATATCCTGTTTCAAAGTGTAACTTTCCCAGCGTGCGAGATCCAATTCTTCAAAAAACCGGCTGATCTTCTGAGAGGCTTTGTGGCTGACATCCTGGAACCGCTTCCGCACAGGCTGAGGCAGGTGCTGAAGAGTTTTGAACTCTGAATCGATGGAGCTCTTGCGCTCTCTGAGGGGGGCGACATCTTCGGCGGCGGTCAGATTTTTCAGTTCTTCCATGAGAGCTTCGGCACGGGCAGTATCGGCAGCCTGCAGAGCCTCTTCGGCGGCAAGCCGTTCTCTGAGGGCAACTGAAGCTTCTGTAAACTCGGGGGGCACAGCGCCCAGCACTTTGATGCAGTCAGAATCAAACTTTTCCAAATCTGATTTGACCACCAGCTCATCGGTCAGCAGACGCTGGAGTTCAGATTGGAGTTTTTCAAATGCTTCCTGCCGAACTTCCATTTCCCGGATCTTCTCTCCGGCACATTTTACCGCTTCAGCAAACTGTTTATCCAACAGCTCCGCATATTCCGGAGGCGGTGCAACACTTGCTTCGTATGCCGCCTTGATCCTTTCGACCTCTGCACGGAAATCTTCAGGAGCCATGGCAGGAATATTTTTCATGGCATTACAAAGATCTTCCCGGCATTTCTTCTGCTCTTTTACTTCCGGGGCAACTTCCCCGATAGACAGGGGCTGACTGCTGTTTTCTTCGATCATCATCATTCTCCGAACTTTTCCCGGCGACTCGGTTGAGTTCAACAAATTGGGATCGAGCCAATTTTCCGGGACTTTTGTTATATTTTGTGTTGCATTATTCATATAATAGCTTTTTTTTTCGTTTTTGCAACCCAAATTTTCAAAATTCCACTTGAATTTTGCAAAAAAATTGCTATATTGTGTAAAAGACAGTTTCGCAGTCCCGTTCAGAGCGGTGTTGCGGAGAGATTTTCAAGAGATTTTAAGGAGTTTTATCAGGATCATGGCAAAGCGTCAGGAATTCAAAACAGAGGTGCGTCAGCTTTTGAAGCTGATGATCCATTCTCTTTATTCCAACAGGGATATTTTTCTGCGGGAATTGGTTGCCAATGCCGCTGATGCCATTGATAAAGCCCGTATAGAAAGCCTCACCGATCCCGCTCAGAGCCGGGATTGGAAGATCCGTATCGAAGCAGATAAGACACAGAAGACCCTTACCATTTCAGACAATGGTATCGGAATGACTGAACAAGAGGTCATCGACAACATCGGGACCATTGCTCAGAGCGGTACCCGTGCTTTCATGCAGATGCTCGAAGAAAAAGGTGCCAAAGGCGAAGAGCTCCCCGAGCTGATCGGTCAGTTCGGAGTTGGTTTCTACTCCGCTTTCATGGCAGCTTCTGAAGTTACTGTTATCACCAAAAAATCCGGTTCCGATGCCCCTGCCGTCATGTGGCGCAGTCAGGGCGAAGGCGAATATGAAATTGATGACGCCCAGCGTGAAGAGCCCGGTACGACCATCATCCTCAAGCTCAAGGAAGATGCCGAAGGCTATCTGGAAAACTGGAAGGTTGGATCTATCATCAGAAAGTATTCTGACTTTATCTCCTACCCCATTATCATGCCCCGGGTCACAGTCAACGAAGATAAAACTGAAACTGTTACCGATGAAGTGCTGAATTCCCAGAAAGCGATTTGGCTCCGCAAGCCTTCTGAGGTGACGGAAGATGAGTACAAAAGCTTTTACTCACATCTTGCCAACTACGGCGGGACGGAATTTCTCAAAGCGATCCACATGTCCGCTGAAGGCGTGAACGAGTTCAAGGCACTTCTTTTCCTCCCCAAGCAGGCGCCTTTCAATTTCCTGATGCCTGATATCCAGAAGAAGGGACTGCAGCTTTACGTCAAGCGGGTCTTCATCACTGACGAATGCAAGGCTTTGCTGCCTGATTATCTGCGTTTCGTCTGCGGTGTCGTGGATTCCTCCGATCTTCCTTTGAATGTTTCCCGCGAAATATTGCAGGAAAACCCCATCATCAGCAAGATCGAAAAGGCTGTGACTGCCCGTGTCATCACAGAGTTGAAAAAACTTCTTGAGAACGACCGTGAAAGCTACAATGCGTTTTTTGCAGAGTTTGGCAAGGTTCTCAAAGAGGGACTTCATACAGACTTCACCAATGTTGAAAAGCTCAAAGATGTGGTGATGTATGAGACCATGAATTCTGAACCCGGCAAATATGTCACTCTGAGTGAATATGTGGATGCCATGCCTGAAGGACAGAATGAGATTTTCTATGTCACAGGTGAAAAGCGTGCTTCTCTGGATTCTTATCCCGGATTGGAATATTTCAAATCCAAAGGTTGGGATGTGCTGTTCATGACAGATCCCATTGATGACTGGGTGATGCAGTCCATGATGCAGTACCGCAAACACAATTTCAAGTCCATTGCCAAAGGGGACTTTGAAGATAAAGAGAGTGAAGAGCTTGTCAAAGAAGCGAATGAGAAATACGCTGATTTGAGATCCTTCATCAAAGAAAGCCTTGGGGATCAGGTTGGTGAGGTGCGTTTTTCCGGACGCATGACCGAAAGTCCCTGTTGCCTGATTGTTGAAGGCAACGCTCTTGCGCCGCACATTGAGCGTCTTTTCAAAGCGATGCACCAGCAGGTTCCTGAGACAAAGCGGATCCTTGAGCTCAACCCCAAGCATGGGCTTATTGAAAAGATGAACAGCGTGCTTCAGGCTGGCAAGAAAGAAGAAGCAGCGTTGTGTGCTAAAGTGATGTTCAATCAGGCATTGATAACAGAGGGCAGTCCGTTGGATGATCCGGCAGGATTTGCAAAATCGGTGACAGAACTTTTGGTAAAGTCGCTGTAAAAAATTGCTTTTTATAAAGCGGAAGAATGGTCGAGTGGTTTAAGGCAGCGGTCTTGAAAACCGCCGAGGGGCAACTCTCCGAGGGTTCGAATCCCTCTTCTTCCGCCATTTTTTTTGCAAAAATGCGGGATAGCCTGAATGAAATGAAGGCAATCCCAGAAAAGCATTTTTGAAAAGCAAAAAAAATGGCGAACGAAGACGTAAGTCTTCTCTTCACTGTGCGAAGCACAACTTCACTCAAAAGGCGCAGCCTTTTCTTCACATCTTCACCGAACTCCAGAGAAGACTTACTTGTGAAGACGTTTCATTCCGCTAACGCTCCATTTCACTTGTGAAGAGGTCGGCTTGCGCCGCCCGTGAAG
>JAFTIE010000123.1 GCA_017457065.1 Lentisphaeria bacterium | reverse complement strand
TGTCAAAGCGCCCTCGCTTCGATCTGATAAAGGGAGCGTTTTCGGCTGTTACCTTGCAGGTAGCAGCCTCAAACTACCCTTTACAGCTCTTTGCGAATGACATCTTTGCCATTTTTTGAATGACTTTTGAAATTACCTCTATGATTTAATGATTTGGATAAAATAGCACTCTTTCAACCTTTTGTCAAATCATTTTCTTTTTTTTATCATTGACTTTTCCCCGGAAGAGATGTATACTATAGAAAAACAAATTATGAAGGAGTTTCAAATGGCAGCGCTGGTCAAAGATCCAAACAATATCAAACTCGGCATTATCGGCATGACCGAAGGCAACGGACACCCCTATTCATGGAGTGCCATCTTCAACCGTTACGACGTGGACGCCATGACAAAGGAGTGTCCTTTCCCCGGGATCCCCGAATACCTCAACAAAGAAGATTACAACGCTATGGGTATTCCCGGCGCCAGAGTCGCCATGGTCTTTTGCGACAAACGCAGCGATGCCGAACATGTGGCACGTCTTTCATTGATCCCCGGAGTGGCGGCAAAGCCCGAAGATATGATCGGCAGGGTGGACGCCGTTATTATCGCCACCGACATCGGCTCTGAACACCGCCGCAGAGCTATGCCCTTTCTTGAAGCGGGCGTTCCCCTTTTCATCGACAAGCCTCTGTGCGATAATTTGGAAGATCTCCAATTCTTCAAAGAAAAAGTTGAATCAGGCTGTCCCCTGATTTCCTCCAGCAGTATGCGTTACGCCAAAGAGCTTCTCCCCTGGTTCCACGGAAATTTCCATGAGATCGGCGAACTGCGTTTTATTTCCATGACCATGCCCAAGAAGTGGGAGACCTACGGGATCCACGCTCTTGAAGCGCTCCTTGCCGTTACCGGTCCCGGATATATTTCCATCAGGAACACGGGGAGTTTCCAGCGTAACATCTGCCACCTGAAACACGCCAGAGGCTTCGACGCCGTCATTGCCAACAGTTATGATATGATGTATAACCCGGTGATCTGTCTTACAGGGACCAAAGGCTCTTTGAACATCACTCTCAAGGACTCCTACACCTCATTCCGCAACCAGCTGGTAAGTTTCATCGACTATCTGCGCACAGGCATCCCCCCCATGCCCTTTTCAGAGACGGAGGAATTGATGAAACTTGTCGCAGGCGGCATTGCAAGTCGTGAAACAGAAGGCAAAGAGATCTTCATTTGAAATCATGGCAGAAACGCTTAAAAATTTTGACCTTATCGTGGTGGGCTCCGGACCTGCAGGACTTGCCGGAGCGCTCTTTGCCTCAGAACGGGGAAAACGGGTGCTGCTTCTGGAAAAGGAGAACCGTTTCGGGGGCAAGATACCTTTATCCGGGGGGGGCAGATGCAATGTGACAAATGTGCTTTCCCCGGAAGAGATCGCCCGTACCTTCGGCAAAAATGAACGCTTTCTGCTCCCTGCGCTGCGGAATTTCCCCCCCGAAGAGGTACGGCGCTACTTTCAAAGCCGGGGCGTGGAAATAGAGGTCACAGACGGATTCCACTGCTTTCCCCGTTCAAAGAAAGCCGCTGATCTGGTCAAAGCCCTTCTGGACCACTGTGACGAAAACGGCGTGGAGCGTCTTTCAAACGCCGCCGTTGACAAAGTGCTTGTTGAAGAGGGAGCGATCAAAGGGGTCCACACCGGGAAAAAGGTTTTTCACGCCCCAAATGTGCTCCTTGCCTGCGGCGGAAAATCCTACCCCAAATGGAGCGGCAGTGAACTGGGGTATATTCTTGCCCGTCAGGCGGGGCACACAATAACGCCTCTCTACCCTGCCATGACAGGTGTCAAGTGTATTGAAATGTGGACCGGGGAGTGTGCGGGGATCTCTCTGGAAGATGTCAAATGTTCCATTGATCTCCCCAAAGAAAAACTCAGTTGCCGGGGGGAACTGCTCTTCACCCACGAAGGCATTTCTGCCTTTGCGGTCCTTGACCTTGCAGGGAGAGTGGCTGAACTGCTCACTCAGCATGATACTGTTCCTCTGAAACTTGATCTTTTTGCTCAAATTTCTCCTGAAGAATGGCGCAGGATCTTTCAGACATGGCGGCAGGAAAAGGGCAAAACCAGTGCGGGGAAACTCCTTTCGGAGTATCTCCCCAAAAGATTGATCCCCCATCTCTGCCCTGCACCTGAAACACCTTTTGCCAGATTCTCAGGAGCCGATACCGGAAAGCTCCTTGAAAATCTCACCGCTCTGACACTCCACGCTCACGGGGTGGAAAACTGGCACAAGGCAATGGTGACACGGGGCGGCGTTGAATTGAAAGAGATCAATTCCAAAACAATGGAAAGCCGCCTGATCCGGGGGCTTTACTTTGCCGGTGAACTCACCGACCTTGACGGTCCCTGCGGCGGCTACAATATCCAATGGGCGCTCAGTTCCGGCGCCCTGTGCGGAGCAAGTATCAGATAACTCCTTACTTCTCCCATGTAATATTTTTGCGGACGATCATTATCTGCTGCCCGATGAGAGCAACAGCCACCAGAATGGCTCCGGCAATAAAGATCCAGTGGGAGCTGGCGGGGGTGATCAGGGCTCCTCCGAGAAGGGGGCCGACGATGCCCGTTGCGCCCACGATGGTTTCGTTCCCTGCCACATAGCGGTGGCTCTTGGTGGGATGCACCAGAGAGTGGAAAACAAAGAAGAAGAAGAAACATCCGGCATAGATACCGAAAAGGGCTGCCGAAAGGGCGAATCCGGCAAAAGTGGAACAGAAGGCAAATCCCAGCAAAGCTGCGATCCCCAGCATATTGAGGAGTATACCGTTGACTTTTCTGTACATCCAGTCCCGGCTGAAAAAGAGCATGTAACCGGCAAAGCTCTGGAAGAAGCTCACCAGACACATGATGATCCCCATTTGATCCTTGGTGAATCCCAGGGCCTGAACGCCCCGGAAGGGACCCATGGTGCGGATCAGGGCAATGGCAAGACACCCCACGCCGCCTACCAGATAGCCCATCCAGACCATATCGGGGAAGCGCGAATAATCCACGTTCTTTCCCGTTTCAGCAGGAGCTGCGGGAGCGTTGCTTTTTTTGGGGAGCATTTCAAGGATGATGAATCCCGCCGCCATAAGGACTCCCGCCGCAATACAGCAGAGAAAAGCGGTTTTAACGCTCAGAAGTCCGAAAAGCAAAGGCCCCAGAGCAAAGCCCAGACTCCAGGAGCCTGTGTAAAGCGCCGTGGAACGGACGATGCCGGAACGGTTGTCGGCAATGTAACGCTTCATGTACATCTGGAAGGGGGAGAAAAAGAGAGCTCCGCAGCTCCCTGTAAGGATCAGCCAGAGGAACTGGGTGTAGAGTCCGTCGAAGACCAGCAGCCCCAGAGAGACCAGCGCGATACCGATGCAGGTACCGATAAGGACCCGATGGGACTTTTCCGGTTTGACGATGTAGCCGCTTGCAAAGGCAAGGGCGGTATAGATCAGCGCCCAGACTGCCATGGTGGAACCCACCATCCAGGCGGCGACTTTGGCTTCGGAAAAACGGTAGGCGGCAATAAAAAGAATACCGCTCACTGCAATATCCATCACAAGGGGGAAAAGATAAATCAGATTTTTCATAAATTTGAACTCTTTCAGAAAAATTTGCCCCGCAGATCGATGGGGAGCTCTTCAATGACCTCATCCCCGGAGCACAGATAGATGTTGTCGTGAAGATTGATGGTGGGGTCGCAGTGGGGCAGAGTCAGCTCCACCACCTCTCCCAGCGCCGGACGGCAGTGGTCGGGGCAGAAAAGTTTTCCGTGTTCGTCCCCGAACCAGTCGTAGCTCCACCCGGCTTCGGGGAGTCCGTCTGCCGCCTTGCAGGGGGGCGCATGGGGGGTGACATAGAGCGCCTTGAGTCCGGCATCGATGGTGACGAACTCCTTCTGATTGCAGCTGACTACTGTTGACAGACAACTCAGAGCGCAGGGAAAGGCACTGCCCACACCTTCGATATTGTAATACTCCGTATCCATCATGCAGTAGGAGCCCACCTGGATATCGGTCAATTCAGGGATCTCCACATCAAAAGCGGCAGTTCCCGTGCCGGTACCGGTCAGGACTTCACATCGGATCCCGTCACGGCGCAGATCCCGGACCAGAGCTGCCGCTTCTTTCATCACGGCAACGGTGGCAGCTCCTCTTTCGGCGGCGCTTGCGACGTGTTGAAGATTACCGGCGTAGCACTGGATGCCCCGGAAGTTGAGATTGGGCAGAGCCAGTATCTCTTTCACAAAAGCAGGGGCATCTTTGAACTCAACTCCCGTGCGCCCCATGCGGGGGTTCACATCGGCTATGACATCAAACTTTATGCCGCAGCTGTTGAGGACACGCAAATTTTCCACATTGTCAGCAGTGATCCAGAGTCCCGGATGTGCCAGCTTCAGTTCCGCCAGACGTCTGATGCGACCGGGAGCTGCCACAGGAGAGGTGAGAAGCACATTTTCAATGCCTTTTTTGAGCAGAACTTCCGCTTCACCCAGCTTGGCGGCGCAGATACCGGCGCAGTTCCCCGCCTTCAGTTGCCGGGCGGCAATGGCTGAGGACTTGTGGGTCTTGGCATGGGGGCGGAGCTTTTTTCCCGCCTTTGCCGCAAGATCTGCCATGCGGGAAAGAGCTTTGTTGAAACGCTCCAGATCCAGCACCAGTGCCGGTGTGGGCAATTGATCTCTTTTCATGAAACAGACCTTCTTATTTGATTTTCTGCAAATTGATACCGGTCTCTTCCCAGAAAAGAGTATCTTCCACAGGCTTGTTGTCGATTTCCCAGAAGTGGTTCATCACATCCTCTTTGACCATGGGAGCGTTGGCAAGGTAATCCATGAGGGCTTCCACAGAAATGGTGTTTTCGGCGGTGATGGTGCCGGCATTGTTGAGCAGTGCCGCAAAGAAACTGGCAGCAGCGGGTTTGGAGAAACGCTCTGTGTTGAAGGTACAGACGATGAGTTTGCCCTTGCCCGCATTGATGACACCGCAGTGGCAGAAGTTCCGCAAGGTATCGTCAGGCATATAGTTTTTGATGCCGTGGATCAATCCTTTCATGCGGTCACGGACAGGTTTGTCCACGCCGGAAACAAGTTCGGTCATGGCAACGGGGAAGTGATCCAGATTGAGTTTGTATCCCGCTTCGATCAGATCGTACATGGGGGCATCAAAGAACTTGCCGCAGCCGATGGCGGCACGGAGCTTTTCGTCACGGATGATACCGCCCAGATTGCTGCCCCGATCCCAGATACAGGGCTTGAAACGCTCCAGAGCGCCGGGCATGTAGTATTTTTCCTGCCCGGGGTTGTCCCGGTGATAGAAGAGCACCACGGTCTTTCCGGCGTTAAGGTCGGCGAAAAGCTCATCGTTGAGCCGGTCGCGCAAAACGATCCCGGAACCGGCAGCACCGGAAGCGGTGTTGGCGGTGATCCAGTCGGCAAAGGGCTTGTTTTCAAGTTTGACATCGAATTGGGCATTGATGACATTCTTTGCGGGGTAGCGCCAGATCTTCCAGTCATTGCGGCACTCGATGCCGGGAGCTGTGAAAACAGCTTCAAGACGGCACTCTTCCGGAGCGGCAACAGCAGGCAGATCCACCTTGATGTCCACCAGTTTCTGAACGCCGGGGACCACAAAGATGTTGTCAGCGCTGTAAAGCTCTTTGCCGCTGAGAGAGACCTTCAGCGTACCAAAGGCATACTGGACAGAAGAGAAGTTGGAAATGTGGATGGGGAACTCAATGGTCTGGTTGTCAGCGAAACACTCTTCGGGCAGATCGGTGAGAAGCACCGCATCAGAGTTGAACTGGCGCATCCATGCGGCATCGATGTATTTGTCATCATCAAAGCAGTCAACGATACCGTTTTTGTTTTCGTATTTGAAACAATCGGCAAACTGGAGCATTTCAAATCCGCAAAGCCCTGAGAGACGGAGTCTTTCGATATAGGTCTTGAGACCGAACATCTTGAACTTTTCTGAAGCGGTGCGGTATTCAGGCAGCTTTGACTCAATGCCCTTCTGTTTGGCAAGGATACCGAAATCGGTCATGAAACGGGGCTTTTTGATATCGTTCTTTTCAAGGAACTCAGCTCCCATTTCAGCGGCAAAGGCTTCAAACTTGGCATTAAGCGCTTCGTAGTCGGGGATCTCGATGTAGTGGACCGCTTCGTGGGCAAGAGTGGGCTTGGCGGGGTTGGCATAACGGCGGATCTCAGCACTGCCCTGTTTGGCGGTCATGGGAGTATCTTTGGCAGATCCGTTCATGTGCCAGCAGGCATCTGAAACAAACATGTCCCGATGGGATTTGTAAGGGAAATAGTAGGCAATGTGCTGAGAGAGGATGTCGGCGCTGGAGCGGTCATATTCGCCCCATCCCGAGTTGTCAAGGATCAGCTTGGCAGGAGCAAGTCTTTTGCCCTCTTCGTAAAGTTTGTGGACCAGGGGTTGGTGTCCGGAATTGTGCATTTCGTTGCCGATGCAGAAGATGGCAACAGAAGGATGGTTGCGGTAACGCATGATGGTTTCACGCCAGTTGGCGTTGTCAAGGGCAAGATTTTTCTTTTTCCCCTGATCGTCATACTCGTAAGCGAAACCGATCTCCATGTGGATGAAAAGTCCCAGCTCATCAGCGGCACGGACGAAATCCTCAGAGGGGATGGTGCTGTGGAAACGCACCAGATTGAAGCCGTACTTTTTCGCCTGACTGATGTGGTAGCGGTAGCTTTCGTAATCGCTCTTGCCGGAAAGATTGGGGTGGTCATGGGCGACGATACCCCGGATATATCCCCGGAAACAGAAGGGTTTCCCGTTGACCATCACATGGGTGTTGCCTACAGTGACCAGTTCGTTGAATCCGAAAACTTCAGGTTCGATCCCGTCAGCCTGGAAGGTGTAGAGCACGGGATTCTCAGGAGACCAGAACTCCAATCCTGAAGCGTCAAAGGTGTGGCGGACAATTCCGTTTTCAAGGGTCTCTTTTCTCAGCAGAGAAGGGTTGAAAACTTTGCCGCATCCGGCAGTCACGGTACAGTTGGTGATAGTTTCGGGACCGTCGCAAAAAAGCAGATTTGCGGCGCTGGAAGCGTGGATGTAGATTCCGCTCATAAGAGTACTCCTGTCTTCTGAAAAGTCTTAAAAAAAGGTCATTGACATAATATAACATCGTTTTACACCTGATGTCAAGTAAAAAAGCGCTATTGCCCCTTGACTTTTTGCATTAAGGTTGTTATATTGTACCTGACGAAAATGTTTTTTAAATTTACACAGGAAAAGAGAGATTTTATGGGACATGACAACGGCTTTACTCCCCGGGCAAGGTATGCACTGGTCCTTGCCAAGGAAGAAGCACACAAAATGGATGCGGATGCCATTGCTCCCCACCATCTGCTCCTTGCTCTGCTGGGCATGGAGGATGGTGTGGCAGTTGACATCCTGAAAAAACTGGGTATCAATATTTCCAGACTGCGCATGGAAATAGAAAAGAGCTGCAAATCCTCAGGCGGAGCTCCCGCTGACGGTGCTCAGGAAGGGGCACCTCTGCCTTTCAATCTGGAAATGAAACAGGTTCTCATCAGCGCCCACGAAGAGGCAAGGGAGATGAACTACAACTTCATCGGCACGGAACATCTGCTGCTGGGGATCCTGAGCCACGGCGGCTCCGATGCCTGCCGGGTGCTGAAAAACATGGGCGTCAACCTGAACAACGCCAAAGAAGAGATCCTGCGTGCTCTTGATTCGGCTTTCATGCCGCCGCCTGACGAAAAAAATACCGACGGCAAAGGGGACTATCTTTTCAACGGATTCAATCAGGACGAACACGATCCTGAAGAAGAGCCCTTCCCGCCTTCCGGCAGTGAGGAAGGCAATCTGCCCGCATTGAACACCTACGGCAAAAACATGACCGCTCTGGCTGCGGCGGGGAAACTTGATCCTGTCATCGGCAGAAGCGATGAGATCTCCCGTGTGATCCAGATCCTCTGCCGCCGCACCAAAAACAACCCGGTGCTCATCGGTGAAGCGGGCGTGGGCAAAACAGCTATCATCGAAGGCCTTGCACAAGCCGTGGCAAAGAAACAGGTCCCCGAACTTCTTGCCGACAAGCAGATCTACTCCATCGACCTGCCCCTTATGGTGGCGGGGACCAAATACCGGGGGCAGTTTGAAGAGCGTATCAAAGCGGTCATCGACGAAGTCCGCAACTCAAGGAAAGTGATCCTTTTCATCGACGAACTCCACACCCTTGTCGGAGCCGGCGGTGCTGAAGGCGCTCTTGATGCCGCCAACATCATCAAACCTGCTCTGGCACGGGGCGAACTGCAGTGCGTGGGCGCCACCACCCTTGACGAATACCGCAAAGGCATTGAAAAGGATGCCGCTCTTGAACGCAGATTCCAGAGTGTGCTGGTGAATCCTCCCACAGTAGAGGATTCCATCAGGATCCTTGAAGGACTCAAGCACACCTATGAAGAGTTCCACAATGTCTGCTACGAGTCAGTTGCACTCCGTGAAGCGGCGGTCCTTGCCGACAGATACATCACCGGCAGATTCCTGCCCGACAAAGCCATCGACCTGATGGATGAAGCAGGTTCCATGGCGAGGATCAGCAACTCTGAAAGTGCTCCTGACACAACAGCCCTTGAGGAAGAGATCAAAAAACTCAATGCCGCCAAAGCGCAGGCCAGTGCCGAACAGAACTTTGAAGAAGCAGCCAGACTCCGTGACCGTGTCCATGAAGTGCAGGCGCAGCTGGATGCTCTTCTGGAGCAATGGCACGCTGAAAGCAAAAAGCACCGTCCCGTCATCGGCATCCCTGAGATCCGCACCATCGTTTCCAAACTCACAGGCGTCCCCCTGACCCGGATGACCGAAGGGGAAAACAGTCGCCTGCTCCGCATGGAATCTGAACTTGGAACTCAGGTCATCGGTCAAAGTGCCGCCATCAGCGCTGTTGCCCGTGCTCTGCGCCGGAGCCGTGCCGATCTGCGTAATCCCGGAAGACCCATCGGATCATTCATCTTTCTGGGCCCCACCGGGGTGGGAAAGACCCTTCTTGCCAAGACTCTGGCTGAATTTATCTTCGGGGACCCCGAAGCGTTGATCTATGTGGATATGTCTGAGTACATGGAAAAATTCAACGTTTCCCGTCTGGTGGGGTCACCCCCGGGATATGTGGGCTACGGTGACGGCGGAGAATTGACCGAACCGGTGCGCCGCCGTCCTTACTCCGTGGTGCTTTTTGATGAGATCGAAAAGGCACATCCCGATGTGATGCACACGCTGCTTCAGATCCTTGAAGAGGGCAGGATCACCGATTCTCTGGGCAGACGGGTGGATTTCCGCAACACCATCATCATCATGACCAGCAACGTGGGCGCTTCCGGTATGAGCAGCAACGCCGGTGCTCTCGGCTTCGGCGGCGGCGATGCCGTTCAGCGTGATGCCGACAAGTTGCAGGAGGCGGCGAAGAAGGTCTTCAAGCCTGAGTTCCTCAACCGGGTGGATGATATCGTTGTCTTCAGAAAACTGGAACAGGAGGATCTTATCGCCATTGTGGAAATCGAACTTGCCAAACTGCAAAAGCGTCTGGAAGCACGGAGTATTTCCTTTGAGATCGACAAGGCTGCCAAAGAGTTCATTATTTCCAAAGGCAACGCCGCCGAATACGGCGCCCGTCCTCTGCGGCGCGCCGTGGAGCGTTACCTTGAAGATCCCCTCTCAGAAGCCCTGCTCCGGGGGGACTTTGAGAAGGCGGCGGGAGTCAAGGTCACTGCCGGAACTGCAGAGCTCAAACTGACTCCCGCAGTCCCTGTAAAGAAAACCTCCAAAACCGGGGCAAAAGCCAAAGCCGGAAAATCTGCCGATGGAGCAAAGAAAAAGAAATAAACTCCCGGCACTTTTTTCGTGGGGGATCGGCGGAGTGACGGGGGCGTTGCTGTTGTGGGGCGCCTTCGTTGAGCCTTACCGTCTGACGGTCCGTCGGGAAATGGTCGTTTTCCCCGGACTCCCCCCCGCACTTGAGGGGTGCAGAGCGCTTCTGGTGGCTGATACCCATTTTGGGAACACCTTTATTGACAAATTTCGCAGAGACCGTATCGTCCGCCGGGCACAGCAGGAAAAAGCGGATCTCTGTTTTCTGCTGGGCGACTACATCGCCGTGGGATCGCTCCCGGGATACGGTGCCATGGAGGAAAAGGAGCTGAAGCGTTTTTTCAGTGCCCTCAAAGCCCCTCTCGGAACCTTTGCCGTTCTGGGAAATCACGAACTCTGGTACGGCAGAAAAAGAATGGCATCCATTCTTGAAAGTTCCGGGGTGCAGTTGATCGAAAACAGAGCCGTCAGCATCAAAGGCTCTTTTACTGTGGCAGGCATTTCTGACTTTGCAACGACTCCCTTCAACAGAAATCAGCTTGATGTTTTTCTTAAAGAGAACGCTCCCCAGCTCCTTCTGACCCACAAGGGGGGCGTACTCAAATATCTCTCTGCCGACTGGAAGGGGACCATCTTTGCCGCCGACACTCACGGCGGACAGATCAGGATCCCCGGGGTCAGCTCTCTGGGGGATTTTCTCAGAGGAAGAAAGGAGCTGGCTCCCGGAGTGTCGTTCCGCTGGGGCAGAAGGCTTTTCATCACCACAGGAGCCGGTGGACACCGATCCGGGTTCCGGCTTTTCTGTCCCCCTGAAATAGCTGTTGTGACCTTTACAAAAGGAAATCAAATAAAGATATGAAGATCGTACTGGCAATGTCAGGCGGTGTGGATTCCGCCTGTGCAGGGCTTCTTTTGCGCCGTATGGGCCATGAAGTTCTGGGTGTCACCATGCTCATTGACGGATTCCCCCCTTCTCCTGCCATGGATTCAGGGGTGAAGGAGTGCTGTTCCAAACTTGGCATTGAGCACCGTTACATAGATGTTTCAGAAACATTCCACCGTGAGGTGATCCTTCCTGCGGCGGAAGCGTGTGTTTCAGGACTCACCCCGAATCCCTGTTCTTTGTGCAACCCGGCGGTGAAGTTCGGGGAGCTGCTGAAATTTACCCGTTCCGTGGGGGGGGAGCTTCTTGCTACAGGGCACTACGTCCGTCAGGTGCGCCGTAACGGCAAAACCTTTCTGCGCCGGGGGGCGGACCGTGCCAAGGATCAGAGTTACTTTCTGGCGCTGCTCCCGGAAGAGAGTGCTGAAAAGGTGATTTTCCCTCTGGGGGAACTGACTAAACCTGTGATCCGGGTGATCGCTTCGGATTACGGATTCAAATTCCGCAAAAGTGAAGAAAGTGAAGAGCTCTGCTTTGTCCCCCCCGGCATCAACTCAGGGGATGAGATCCTGAGGCGGGCAGAAGTTGCTTCCCGCCCCGGACGTATCGTTTTCAGAGGGAAAACTGTAGGATACCATCAGGGGGTCCACCGGGTCACTCTGGGACAGCGTCAGGGATTGGGTGTTGCGCTGGGAGTGCCTGCTTTTGTCAAAAGCATTGATGCCCGAAAGGCTGTCGTGGAGCTTGAAACAGACAGCTCCACCTTGATGAGAGATGAATTTTTCCTGATCCGGCGGGGAGAGGCCCCCATGCCGGAGGATGGAGAATATGAAATACAGATCCGCTACCGTTCCCGTCCGGTCAGATGCACTCTGAGTGAAATCAGCGGCGGACTTTACAAAGTCCGCACCGCTCAGGCTCTGCGGGCGGTGACTCCGGGACAGATCGGCGCCCTCTACCGGGGCGATGAACTCTGCGGCGGCGGCATCATTGATTTGGGAGATGACTTATGATAAAAGATTTCAGGACAGGGCAGGGCTTCGATGTCCACCGTCTGGTTGAGAACCGCAAACTTATCCTCTGCGGCGTGGAGATCCCTTCTGAACTGGGGCTTGCCGGCAACAGCGATGCCGACGTGGCGATACACGCCCTCATGGATGCCCTGCTGGGGGCTCTGGCACTGGGGGACATCGGGGAGCATTTTCCCGACAATACTTCTGAGTGGACCGGGGCAGACAGTACCGACTTGCTGAAACGGGTTCTTGCGCTGCCGGAATTCAAAGAGTGGCGCATCGGTAATGTGGATATCACCATCATCGCTCAGCGCCCCAAACTTGCTCCTTACAAAAAAGCTATGCAGACCCGTCTGGCTGAGGTCATGGGCATTTCTGCCGACCGTATCTCAGTCAAAGCCACCACCACAGAAAAACTGGGATTCACCGGCAGGGGAGAAGGAATCGCCGCCACTGCCGCAGCGGCGTTGGTAAAGTAAGTTTTGACTGGTTGAACTGAGTCTTTCAGCACAAATGAAAGAGTTTTGCCGGGACCTTTCCGGTCCATGTTTCAGGAATGGGGATTATCAGGGCGAAAGCGGTGATGCAGGCAAGGTCTTTGATTTCCTCCTCTTCAACAAAGGGACACTCCCTGTTGACATAGCGCCCTGCGGCGGCAAAGGTGATGAGTTTTTCTGCATCGCTGGTACCGCCGTGGGTCTTTTCAGGGGTGCCGCCGTGATCTGAAACCACTATAAAAAGTGTCTCATCAAGGACCCCTGCGGCGGCGTATTTATCATAGATCCTGCCGTATCTTTCGTCGGCTTCGGTAATGGCGTGCAGATGCTCCTTTGTGCCGTACCCGAAAGTGTGCCCCGCATGGTCCACATGGTCCAGCTGGACAAAAAGCAGATCCGGGATCCCCCCGTCAAGGTATTCGAGGATCTGTTCCGTCAGCTCAGGATCGGGAGCGTTGGATTTGTAAACACCGAGATCATCTTCCACAATGCCGATATTGATAGCGGGCCAGCAGCAGAAGGAGCCCATACGGGCATCCGGACGTGCACTGCGGAGCACCCGGAAGATGGAGGGATAGGGGGAATCCGCCGGATAAGGGAACTCCATGCACTTTCTGTTGGTAAGTCCGTGTTTTTCCGGTTCAACGCCGTGGAGCAGGGAACCCCAGCACTCAGCGCTGATGGTGGGGATACTGGTGAGCATGTTGTATGTCACTGCCCCGTTTTTGAAGATCCGGTCAAAAGCGGGAGTCTCCGCCTCTTTGAAGAATGCCCCGGCACCGTCCACACCGATAATGACAACATAACGGAAGAAGAATGAAAAAGTCTCTTGCTGCATAAAATAAAATCCTTGAAGAATGAGGCAATTTCAAAACTCCTCTGAAATTACCTCGAATTATTGTTCCGCTCCATCAGAATGGGGCGCGTTGTTGTTTTCCTGAAAAGCATTTTCTTTCATCTCTGCCGCCCGGAGTATCATTTCAGCGGGGGTGAGATATTTTTTTGCCTGATTGCAGCTGCGGCAGCAGACCACCATATTCCCTTTGGTGCTGCGACCGCCCCGGGCAACGGGGACGATGTGGTCAAGAGTCAGCTCTTCTTTGGGGAACTTCTGTCCGCAGTAGCGGCAGATACCTTTGGCAAAAAGATCTCTGAAATAAGGCGTGTTCCTCAATTCTCTGGCTTTGGCGCGTTCTCTTTTGATGTGGCGCTCATCCCGTTCTATTTCGATCCACTCATCCATTGCAGACTCCGGGAAGAACGGGACCTTTGCCGTCGAGGACATCACGGATGGCTTTTGCCACCACAGGAAGGCGGTGGGGTTTGGGGAGAAAGCCGCAAGCGCCCTGAGTCAGCAGATCTTCAACGGCTTTTTCGTTGACGAATCCGCTTGACAGGAGCACTTTGACATGGGGGTCGATGGCTTTGAGCTTCAGAAAGGTTTCATGACCGCCTGCTTTGGGCATTATCATATCCAGCAGCACCAGATCCACCATGCCGGGATTTTCTTCATAAATGGTCACTGCATCCAGACCGTTTTCGGCAAGAAGCACCGAATAGCCCAGCATCTGCAAAGCTTCGATAAGGAAATCCCAGATCGTCTCGTGGTCATCGACCACCAGGATCATTTCACTGCCTTGGGGCAATTCATCTATCATGAACATTCTCTCCGTAAATAAAAGCTGCATTTATAATAAGTATACCACATTTTTCCGAAAACGGCAATAGAGATTTCCTGAAATCTTGCAAACTTTTCCAAAAAATTTGTCGTTTTGCGGAGAATAAAATTTTTTTTGCCAAATCCCCCTTGCATTTATCTGCAAAAGGGGTTACTTTAGATGTGTGCTCAAAAAATCTTGTCTTTTTAAAAGACAAGCAAACAACTTGAAGGTAAAAAAAATGTCAAACACAGAACAACTCGCCATCAACGGCGGTCCCAAGGCCGTCCCCGGACCTCTGAAATCCCGTTTCCATTTCGGTGTTGAGGAAAAAGAAGCTGCCATGCGTCTTTTTGACGCAAGTATTGAATCCGGCAACGCTTTCGGATACAACGGGCCGGAAGAGGCAGCTTTCGGCAAAGAGTTTGCGGAGTTCCTCGGCGGCGGCTATGCCGATGGTGTCAACGGCGGAACCAACGCTGTTTTCACAGCTGTGCGTGCCCTTGATCTGAAACCCTTTTCCGAAGTCATCGTAGGTGCTGTCACCGATTGCGGCGGCATGATGCCCATTGTACTCAATAACTGCATCCCCGTGGTTTGCGACACCATGCCCGGCAGATACAACATCGGTCCTGAGCAGGTCGAAGCCCGGATCACCCCCCAGACTTCCGCCATCATCGTTCCCCACATCGGCGGTGAACCCGCTGACATCAAAGGGATCCTTGAGGTCGCCAACCGCCACGGGCTTCCCGTCATCGAGGACTGCGCCCAGGCGCACGGTGCTCAGGTGGACGGTCAGTATGTGGGGACTTTCGGAACTTACGGCGCCTTCTCTGTCATGTTCGGCAAGCACATCTGCACCGGCGGACAGGGGGGCATGGTCTTTGCCAAAACAGAAGAACTCTACTGGCGCCAGCGCCGTGCTGCTGACCGGGGCAAACCTTTCGGCATTGAGAACCCCGCAGGCAACGTGATCGCCGCCATCAACTGTAACATGGATGAACTCCACGCTGCCATCGGCAGAGTCCAGCTGAAAAAGCTCCCCGGCATCGTTGCCGGACGCCGCCGCTTTGTGGAACTGCTCAAGAACAAAGGTATAAACGAACTCAAGACCATCACTCTTCCTGAAGCGCTCCCCGGCACCGTCTGTTCCTACTGGTGGGTCCGTCTTCAGGTCAATCTGGAGTCCCTCAACTGCGCCAGAGCCGACTTCTTCAAAGCGCTGCAGGCTGAAGGCGTCCCCGTTGCTCCTGACTACAAGGCGGCGCTGCCTTCCACCTTCCCCTGGTTTCAGGACCGTGCCTCAAAATATCCCTGGAACAATCCTCTCTGTCAAGGGGATCCCTGCCGTGACTTCCCCCTTCCCAACGCCATGGATGCCATGGAAAGGAACTTCATCCTTTTCAGCCACGAAAACTGGGATGAGGAAGAAGCTGAAATGCTCATGAACGCATTCCGCAAAGTGGATGCCGCATTTGCCAAGTGATTTCGGGGTGACTCAAATGATGATCGACATACACACTCACATCACCTACGAACACTTTCCTGAGTTCGCCAAAGTCTTTCTGAACCGCCGTCCTTTTACGGCGGATGTGCTGCTTCACCGCATGGATATGGAAGGTATCGAGCGTTCCGTACTGCTGCCTCTGTGCTCCCCTGAGAACATGGATTTCTACGGTGTCACCGGCAACACGGAGTGTATCGAAGCCATGCGGAAACATCCTGACCGCTTCGACACCTTCTGCAACATCGACCCCCGTGCCATGTTCAACACAGCGGACGGCAAGATCCGTGATCTTTTCAAGGTCTTCAAGGATCTGGGCTGCAAAGGTTTGGGCGAGATCTGCGCCGGACTCCCGGTGGATGACGAGCGTTACATCCGTATCTTCCAGACAGCGGGGGAATTCAAGATGCCTCTGATCTTCCACTTTCAGCGCTCAGACAACACCAGTTACGGCGCCATCGACGATCCGGGACTGCCCCGGCTTCAGAAGGCGCTGAAGCTCTGCCCTGACACCATTTTTCTGGGCCATTCCCCCTGTTTCTGGAACGAGATCGACGGGGACATGCCTGACGAAGAGAAGCACACCTACCCCATGACTCCCTACACGAAAAAGGGTCTGCTGTGGGAGATGTTTGAAAAGAACCCCAATCTCTACGGAGACTGTTCTGCGGGCAGTGCCCACCGTGCCCTGAGCAAGGATCCCAAGGGCTACGAGTTCCTCCAGAAGTTCCACAAACAGGTCTGTTTCGGGACCGACCGTTTCACGGACATCGACGAACCCATGCCTCCCATCATCGGGTACCTCAAAGAAGGGCTTGAAACAGGCAAGCTCACCAAAGAGGCATACGATGCCATCACCTTTGAAAACTATCTGCGTATCACCGCAGAGTAAAGCTTCAAAAAACAAAGAGGCGCTGCAAAACGCAGCGCCCTTTTTTTGTAAGAAAAACAGATGGTATGCGTCCTCATTCTTCAGGCAGCAGATGGGGCGCACCAGACATTATTTACTTCTTAAAAGTCACAACGCCATCCCTTATCACAGCGGTACTCTGGAAATCCAGTGCCCTGTTGGCGGGGAGGTGTCCGTAGGGGTATCCGTAGTAAACAGGACACTTGAGTTTGGCGGCAAGCTCTTTCAAAAAGGCGACCCTTGACTCCTCATCTGCAAAAGTACGGGTAAAGTGGCAGAACACGACTCCGGCGCACTTATCGAAAAATCCCTGTTTCAGAAGAGATGTAAAGTGGAGCTTCAACTGTCTTTCTGTGCGCCGCACGCACTCAATAAAAAGAACTCTTCCGGCGGTATCCACCTTGAAGGGGCTCTTCTGCACCTGATCCAGCAAAACAAGATGTCCGGCATAAACTTTGCCTGAAATATTCCCCTCACGCAGCGCCGTAAGTTTGACGGGCTCAGGAGACTCCCCCGCAAGGACCGCTTTCAGATGCTTCAAAGAAGCATCATCACAGGAAACAAGTGAACCCAGATTGGGTCCCTGTATGGGGTAGCCAGCCTTCTGAGAAAGCAAAGGTCCTGTAAGACAGGTGATATTGCTGTATCCCATAAGGATCACTTTGCGTTTTCTCATCTCTTTCCAATCCAGCAGCGGAGGGAGCTGCTGCGCCCCGGTGCCGCCCCGGGTGGGCAGGATCATATCCACCTCAGGGTCGTTCCACGCTGCCTTGAAGTCAGCCAGCCGCCGGGCAGCAGGGATCCCTTTCTTGCCCCTGGGGGCTTTATCGTAGGTGTGGGGCATGACCTTGACCTTGATCCCGGCACGCTCCAGCATCTTCACGCCCAAACGGATCTTCGCTTCATTGGGGATACTGGCAGGGGTCAGCACCGCAATGCACTTGATGTGGGGAGGAAACACCCCTTTGAAGCGGTTCATATCAATACGCGCATTCCCCAGTTGAGTAAAATCCTCCGGGTCCGCCGGAGCCGCAACAGCGGCAGCACCGATCATAAGAGCCATGATCAAATTCCCTGTTTTAAGCATATTACATAACTTCCGGCACTTGGATAGTCAGAGTATTAAGCCCGTCAGTAAGAACCTGCCGGACAGCCTGAGCCAGCTTGACCCGTCCGGGGATCAGCTCAGGAGCGGCAGTCAGCACAGGACATTCACGGTAGAAGGCATTGAAGCTCTTGGCAAGATCAAGAAGATAATCCACCACTCCGGAGCAGTCACGCTTTTCACCGGCGCTCTGGAGCACCGCAGGATAGTAGAAAAGCTTCACAGCCAAATCACGCTCGGCGGCATGATCGTGCAAGCTCCAATCGGCTTCGCCCACGATGATCCCCCGCTCGGCAAGTTTCCTTTCGATGGAACCCACCCGGGCGCAGACATACTGGACGTAAGGTCCGGTATCCCCTTCAAAACGCAAACTTGCCTGAGGATCAAAGATCATGGTGGTTTTGGGGTTGAACTTCAAAAGCATGAACTTCAATGCTCCCAGACCGATGATCTCGCCCCGGCGCTTGAGTTCCTCCTGAGAAAGGCTTTCATCCCGCTCGGCACAGGCGGCGGCGGCAAGTCCGGACATCTCGTCAAAGAGGTCGTCGGCATCCACAACGGTACCTTCACGGCTTTTCATTTTGCCGCTGGGCAGATTGACCATGCCGTAGGAAAGATGATAGCAGCGCTGCGCCCAGTCATATCCCAGGCGGGAAAGCATTTCAAAGAGCATCTTGAAGTGGAGATTCTGTTCATCCCCAACTACCCAGATGAGCTCTTCAGGCTTGTAGTCGTTGAATTTCCGCAGAGTGGTCCCCAGATCCTGAGTGATGTAGACACTGGTTCCGTCAGAGCGGAGCACCACCTTGGTTCCCATCTTGCCCAAATCACAGATGACAGCACCGTCTTCACGTTTGGTGAAGACCCCCTTTTCAACTCCCTGCTGTACCACATCCTTACCAAGCAGATAGGTCTGGCTTTCAAGGTAGGTGTGGTCAAAATGGATCCCCATGCGCCCGTAAGTTTCGGCAAATCCGGCAAAGACCCATGAATTCATCTTTTCCCAGAGGGCGCGGACTTCAGGGTCGCCGGCTTCCCATTTTCTGAGCATCTCCTGTGCGGAGCGTCCCAGTTCGGTTTCAAGGAAAAGTTCATCTTTATCTTTGTCTGCCCATTCAGGATGTGCCTGACGCACAGCGTCGATCTCTTTGGAAAGCTCGGTGTTGAACTTCACATAGAAGTCTCCCACCAGATGATCCCCCTTCTTGCCGCAGCTCTCAGGAGTGACTCCTTCACCGAAACGCTCGTAGGCAAGCATGGACTTGCAGATGTGGATACCGCGGTCATTGACCAGATTGATCTCAATTACCTCATGACCGATACGCTTGAGGAGCGATCCCAAAGTCATGCCCAAAGTGTTGTTTCGGACGTGTCCCAAATGCTGTGGCTTGTTGGTGTTGGGAGCGGAAAATTCGATCAGCACCTTCCGTCTGCGGTCAGCCGGGAGTGTTACCCGTTCCAGCAGAGCTTCAATATCAGCGGCACCGGCGGCAAAAAGAGCTGCCGGGGTGAGAGTGATATTGACAAATGCCTTCACTGCCGTAACTTTGGCGATGTCGGCGTGGGACTCCAGAAATTCAGTGACCGCCGCAACGGCGCCCTGAGGACCGCCGCAAAATTTGGCGATCTTGAAACAGTTGATGGTAAAATCCCCCTCCTGACCCGCAGGACAAACTTCAAGGGTAAGGGATTGGTCGCCGGTAAAGGCGGGAAACTTGGACCGCAGAGCGGTTTGCAGATCTTCAAGGAACTTCATAGGTATCTCTATCTTTCTTTTACAAAGTGGTTTTAAGTACAGTGGTTTCCCCGTCTTCCAGAGGAATTATCTTGTATCTGCCGAAAGCGGCAGGAATCAGACTGCTGCGGCCGATTTCAAGTTCACAGCGCAGTTCCGGGTTCTCCCCCTCAATGGCGACGGCACCGTTGATGGCGGAGATCAGATGGAAACTGCCGTCGGGAGCCGTGTCATCACGCCATTCGGCAACCATCCGTAATTCGCTGACCCGGAAAAACTGAGAGTTGTTCACAAGTGTATATTTGCGGTTGAAGCCCGCCTGCCCGGTGACACCCGGGATACGATGGGTATTCCGGTTGAAAAAATCTGTTGCGGCAAGTCCCTTTTCCAAATGGAGCTCGCGGGATCTGCCATTTTTATCAAGGCGCCCCCAGTCGCTCAGACGGTAGGTGGTGTCGCTGTTCTGCTGGATCTCAAGAAGAAGATTGCCGCCGCCAATGGCATGAAGAACTCCGGCAGTTATGAAATAAGCATCCCCCGGCACTGAACGGTGGCACTGGAGAAGCTGTTCGATTTCAGGAGAATTGACCTTTTCCTGAAACTGCAGTCTGGTAGCTTTGGGGCTCAAGCCCGCCATGATCCTTGCGCCTTTACGGGCGGCGATGACATACCACATTTCTGTCTTGGGTTCAGAACCGTCGGCAAAAGCCTTGCAGGTACGTTCATCAGGATGGACTTGAAGACTCAAGCGTTCCCCCGCATCGATCAGTTTGATCAGCAGCGGGAAACGACCGGCATCTGCGGCCCGGGCACCGATGAGAGAACGTCCGTAATGACGGACAAGTTCAGAAAAAGGAGTCCCCGCAAGTTCCCCTTCAGCTACGGGGGTATCGGCTCCGGCACGGTCAGAAAGTTCCCATGCCTCACCGGTTTTCACCCCTTCAGGGGTCTCCCGGTGGAGAAGTTCAGACATCAAGGTGCCCCCCCAGGGACGTTCCTGATACACAGGGGTGAACTTGAGAGGTGAAAGTGCAGTAATTTCAGGAAATGATGTCATGCTTGATCCTCCAAAGTATATTTACGGCAAATTTCAACAAATTCCGGGTCAAGGCGTGAAATACGGTAATTTTTATCAACTGCGCCTAAAACCACATAACCTTCAGCCAGAAGTGTATCATCCCGGTAAACCTGAGTCACGATCTTCAGCCGGACCCGGGTGACCTCTGCCACCGCTGACTTGAAGGTAAGAAGATCATCGTAACGGGCAGGGGCACGGTAACGGCAATTTGCTTCGACCACCATCAGAAGCCACCCCCGCCGTTCAAGTTCGGCATACGGCAGTCCGCAATCCCGGAGCATCTCTGTCCTTGCCCTTTCAAAAAATTCAAGGTAATTCCCGTAATAGACGACTGCCATCTGATCGGTGTCTCCGTAGGAAACACGGTATGTGGATGTATGAAACATTTCAAGCTCTCCCGCTGCGTTTTTCTTCGATGATACGGGAGATCCTCTCAATGGTCTCCTCAAGACTCATATCGGAGCAATCGACTGTAACAGCATCAGAAGCGGCCTTCAAAGGTGCCACTTCCCGGGTGGAATCCTGAAGATCTCTTTTCTCAATATCACGGACAACATCTTCAAGTGAGGCTCCGGCAGGAACCTCTCCCTGAAGCATCCGCCGTTTGGCACGCACCAGAGAGGAGGCGGTCAGAAAGATCTTCACCTGAGCATCGGGGAAGATCACCGTGCCGATATCTCTGCCCTCCATGACGATCCATCTGCCGTTGGCACTGCGGCGCTGGACTTCAAGAAGAAAATCCCTCACAAGAACCTGTTTCGCCACACAGCTGGCACCGGCGGCAGATTCCGGAGTACGCAGTGCCTCTCCGGGATCGGCACCATTGAGCAGAAGGGTGGAACCGCTGTACTCAAGAGAGATTTTTTCAAGGTCAGCAGGATCCACCGGGTCAAGGGAAGCTCCGGATCGGCGCAAAGCGTATGCAACAGCCCTGTAAAGACTGCCGGTATTCACATGGGTAAAACCCAGCTTTTGGGCAACGCCTTTTGCCACACTGCTTTTTCCTGCCCCTGCAGGACCATCGATCGCAACAACTGTACTACTCAACTTTACGCCTCCCTGAAAAGAAAAAGGTCCAGCCTGATTGCCTGAAAAACAATCCGCCGGACCTCAGTTGAAAAATTCGTGCGGATTAATGTCCGCTGCGATTCTTGAGACGACCGCTCTTGAGGAATCCTTCGTAGTGACGCATAGTCAAATGGGATTCCAGCTGGCTCATGGTGTCAAGAACCACACCTACCATAATCAGCAAACTTGTGCCGCCGAAGAACTGGGCAACCATGAAAGGTATATCAAACTTGCTGTAAAGGAACATGGGGAAGAGCGCGAGCACCAGCAGGAACACCGCACCGCCGGCAGTCACTCTGGTCATGGTGGAATCAAGGAAGTCCGCTGTGGGCTGTCCGGGACTGATTCCGGGAATGTAGGAACTTTCCTTCTTCAAATTGTCGGCGATCTGGAGGGGATTGAACTGGTTTGCGACCCAGAAGAAGCTGAAGATCAGGATCAATGCACCGTAGGTTATCATGTAACCCAGACCATCCTGACGGAAAAGGGTGGTCAGAGTCATCCAGAAACCACCGTATTTGCTCGCCATGGTCTGGAAGATGAACTCAGGAACCATCATAATAGCACCGGCAAAGATGATGGGCATGACGTTGGCGAAATTGACCTTGAGGGGCATGTAGGTGGAACCGGTGTTCATGCTCTTGCCCACAGTTTTGCGGATCATCTGGATGGGCACACGGCGATACCCCTGAGAAAGAAGGATCGTCGCCGCAGTCACAGCACAGAAGACCACCAGAAGCAGAAGCAGATGAACAGGACCGAAAGTGGCACCGCCGGGAGTCTTGCCGGAAGCTGCCATCTGAACAAGTTCAATAACTGAATGGGGAAGACGTGAAACGATACCGATGGTGATGATGAGAGAAACACCATTGCCGATACCCCGCTCGGTGATCTGTTCGCCGAGCCACATGAAAACCATTGTCGTACAGGTCAGGACGATTGTGTTGACCAGAACGAAAACAGTGCTGTTGCCAATGAAAAGAGGGGAAGCCGGAGTGGGCAGTCCGAGACGGGAGGGATCGATCATAGCCATGGTAACCATGGCGCCCTGGATAAGACAGACCGCAATGGTCAGATAACGGGTCCACTGAGTGATCTTTGCACGTCCGGACTCGCCTTCACGCTGAATTTTTTCGAGCTGAGGCAGAACAGGGACCAACAGCTGCATAATGATTGAAGCGGTAATGTAGGGCATGATACCCAAAGCACCCAATGCAAAGTGAGTCAAGGCACCGCCGGAAAAGACATCGATCATGCTCATGACGCCGCCAGCGTTTTTGGCAGCCATACTCTGAATAAACTTTTCAAGAGCCGCCGGATCAACTCCGGGGCAGGGGATGCTGCTTGCGAACCGTACCAGAATGATGATCAGCGCAGTAAAAAGGAGACGGGTACGCAGCTCTTTGACTTTGAAAACATTGAGAAATGCCCGCAACATATTGATTTAATTTCTTTCGCTTAAATTTAACAAACTCTCCGGGACACCGGGTAACCGGTGTCCCGGACACTTCATGAAGCGTCAGCCGATAACTTCGGTTTTGCCTCCGGCAGCTTCGATCTTGGCGATCGCAGCCTGGGAGAATGCTTCAGCCTTGACAGTGACTGCCTTGGTGATCTCGCCATTGGCGAGGATCTTGATGGGCAGAGCAGCTTTGCCAAGGAGACTTTTGGCGCGAAGGCTTTCGGCGTCAACAACGTCGCCTGCAGCAAATTCACGCTCAATAACGCTCAGGTTCACCAACTGGAAAATAACCCGGTCGGCGTTCTTGAAGCCCCGCTTGGGCAAACGCCGGAAGAGGGGAATCTGACCGCCCTCAAAGAAGGGACGGATAACCGCACCGGTACGGGACTTCTGTCCCTTATCGCCGCGGCCTGCGGTCTTGCCCAGTCCGGAGCTGTCACCGCGACCAACCCGTTTACGGGGTTTGCGGGAGCCGGGAGCAGGTTTCATATCATGCAGTTTCATAATTCAAAACTCCGACATTAGTTGTTTTCAGTTTCCGCCGGAGCTTTCTCCGGCATGGCCATGCCGCGCTTGGCATAAACAGCCTCACGGGTGGTGAGAGCGTCGATGGCAGCAAAAGTAGCCTTGGCCACGTTGATGGAATTGGAAGCCCCCAGAGACTTGGCCAGCACGTCCTTGACGCCGGCAAGCTCAAGGATGGCGCGCATGGCGCCACCGGCGATCAAACCGGTACCGGAGCTTGCGGGACGCAGAAGAACGCGGGCACCGCCGAACTTGCACTCAATTTCATGAGGAATGGTGTCGCCATTCATGGGAATGGTCACCAGATTCTTGTGTGCGGCCTCGCTGCCCTTGCGGATAGCATCTGAAACTTCGTTAGCTTTGCCGTAGCCGTAACCGACTCGGCCTTTACGGTTTCCAACAACCACAAGAGCACCGAAACTCATGTTTTTGCCGCCTTTGACGACCTTGGCGCTGCGGTTGATGGAAATCACATTCTCATCGAACTCGCTGACCACAGCGGGTTCGTTGTCACGTTCACGTCTTGCCATATTCAGAGTTCCTTATCCTTAGAACTTGAGACCATTCTCACGGGCAGCTTCGGCGATAGCCTTGATACGGCCGTGATACTTGTAACCGGAACGGTCAAAGACCACTTCGGTAATATTGGCAGCCTTGGCAGCCTCGGCAGCGAGTTTGCCCAGCAGCTTGGCACCATCCAAATTGGGACGGTTGTTTTCATCAGCCTTGAAGGCGGAGCTCAAGCTGGAGGTCGCAGCCAGAGTGCGGCCGGCGACATCATCGATGAACTGACAATAGATGTTGTTCGTCGTAATGCTGACACAGAATCTCGGACGGGCAGCCGTACCGGAGATCTTGAGACGGATCCGGTTGTGGCGGCGTGCGCGCTGAGTTTTTTTATCGATTTGAGACATTTTATGCTTCTCCTTAAGCAAATCCGGCTATTAACCGGCTGCTTTTCCTTCCTTCAGAATGATGCGTTCATCCACATAACGGATGCCCTTGCCCTTGTAGGGTTCCGGGGGACGGAAGCGACGGATCTGAGCGGCAGTTTCACCCACCAGCTGCTTGTCGATCCCTTCGATGATAAGGACGTTCTGAGCCTGGGAGTGGAGCTGCTTCATGGTGTCGCCGGGAGCGATGGTCAACTTGATCTCTTTGGGAACTTCATACTCAATGGTGTGAGAGAAGCCCAGATTGAGGGTCAGTTTGGAACCGGCAAGAGTGGCTTTGTAACCAACGCCGATGACCACGAGTTCCTTCTTGAAACCGGCAGTGACACCAGCAACCATGTTGTTGATGAGACTGCGGGTCAGACCGTGCATTGCGTTGGCCTGACGGGTTTCGTTGACAGGACTGACAACAATATCATTGCCTTCCACAGCGGCGGTGACGTGGGGAGGAAGTTCCAGTGTCAGTTTCCCCTTGGGGCCTTCCACTGTCACAACACGATCCGCCACGGCGAACTTGACGCCGGCAGGGAGTGCGATAGGTTTCTTACCAATGCGTGACATTTTAATAATTCCTTATTCGCGCACGATTACCAGACGTAGCAAATGATTTCACCGCCGACGTTCTCAGCTTTCGCCTTGCGTCCGGAGATGATACCTTTGGGGGTGCTCAAGACCACGATACCGAGACCGTTGCGGACACGGGGGATCTCCGCGCAACCGCAGTGGACACGGCAGGAGGGCTTGCTGACACGCTCCAAACCGGCGATGACCGGCTTGCCGCCATAATATTTGATTTCGATTCCGAGAGTGCGCTTGGCGCCTTCTCCGGAAACAGCAAAATCACCGATGTAACCTTCTTCTTTGAGAACGGCAGCGATAGCAGCCTTCTCATTGGAAGAGGGCATGACAATTTTCTTCAGCCCGGCGCTTCCGGCGTTCCGGATGCGGGTGAGCATATCGGCGATGGGATCCTGCATACTCATTTTATGCTTTCCTCCTGATTACCAGCTGGCCTTGGTGACGCCCGGGATCTGACCCTGAGAGGCCAGTTCACGGAAACAGATGCGGCAGAGCTGGAACTTGCCGATGTAGGCACGGGGACGACCGCAGTTGCGGCAGCGGGTATAGTTGCGCACCGCAAACTTGTTGGGCCGGGCGGCCTTGACCATTAAACTCAATTTAGCCATGATGACAAGTTCCTTTCCTTATTCCTCAAAGGGCATTTCCAACATGCGGAGAAGTTCCATAGCTGAGGCGTTATCCTTTGCGGTGGTCACAAATGCGATGTTGACACCCAGGGGATATTTCAGCTTATCCGCATCAACTTCGGTAAAGACAGAGGTATCACGGATACCCATGTTGTAGTTACCGACACCGTCGAATCCCTTCTTGGGGATGCCGCGGAAGTCGCGCACGCGGGGCAGAGCGTTGTGCACGAAGCGGTCGAGAAACTCATACATGCGGTTGCCGCGCAGTGTCACCATGACACCGGTCTGCATACCGACACGGAGCTTGAAGTTGGAAACGTTCTTACGGGCTTTGGTGATGACAGGTTCCTGACCGGTCATGGCGCCCAGGTGCTTCTTGGCTTCGGTAAAGCTGTCACGCTCAGCGTCTGAGGAGATACCGGTGGAGATGACGATCTTCTCCAGTTTCGGAATGTCCATAACGTTGGCAATGTTCAGCTTTTCAGCGAGAGCCTTGCGCACTTCTTCCAGATATTTTTTCCTCATATCGGGCATTTTAACTTACTCCTCCGACTTCTTGTTCACATTGGAAACATGAACTGAAACGGACCGTTCCACCAGACCGCCGTTGGGGTTGGCCTGGCTCTTACGGAGGGTGCGCTTACCCATCTTGGAGGCAGCTCCGGCATTAGCCAGATTGAGCACCACACGATCCTTCTTGGTCAGGATTGCGGCAACGGTGGCTTCTTCACCTTTGAAGTTACCGGCATTGACCACAACTTTGTCGCCTTTTTTGACGTGGTATTTATTCATTACAGCACCTCCGGCGCGAGAGAAATGATCTTCATAAAGTTCTTATCGCGCAACTCACGGGCGACAGGTCCGAAAATACGGCTGCCGACGGGGTTCTTGTCCTTGTCGATGAGAACAGCTGCGTTCTCGTCGAAACGGAGGTAGGAACCGTCTGCACGACGGATCTTCATCTTGGAACGGACGATCACGGCCTTGACACGCTGACCTTTTTTGACGGTGCCGTCGGGCAGAGCTTCCTGTACGGCAGCACTGACGATATCACCGACCACGGCGTGCTTTTTCTGCTGGCCGAGAACAGTGATCACCAACAGGGATTTTGCCCCTGAGTTGTCGGCGACCTCTAATATGGTTTGCATCTGAATCATGATGACTTATTCCTTACTCTTCCAGCTTGAATCAAGCTTCGACAACGTCGTTCTTGATCGCATGGCTGATGATCTCAACCAACCGCCACCGTTTGTTTTTGCTCAGGGGACGGGTTTCAACGATGCGAACGGTATCGCCGATCTTTGCTTCATTGTTTTCATCGTGAGCGGTGAATTTCTTGCTCACTTTGACGATCTTGTGATAGCGGGGATGGGCGGTGCGGCGTTCAACCTTGACAACAATGGTCTTGCTCTGAACATCGCTGACCACAACTCCGACACGCTCCTTGCGGTTGCCGCGGACGGCCACAGTGGTTTCGCTCATGCTTTCACCTCTTTATTTTTCCGGGCGGCTTCTTCGGTCAGGCAACGGGCGATATCGCGGCGCAGTTCCTTGACACGAGCAGTCTTTTCAAGCTGTCCGGTACGGGATTGAATTTTAAGATTCAGCTTCTCACGACGCATTTCAAGAACCTTGCTGGTCAGTTCTTCGTCGGTCAGCTTAGCTATATCAACGTACTTCATTTGGGATTATACCTGTATTAGTTTTCACGGGCCAGGAATTTGCAGCGGACGCACAGCTTATTGGCGGCACGGCTCATTGCTTCCTTGGCAATGGTTTCACTGCAACCTGAAATCTCGAACAGGATACGACCGGGGAGAACCGGAGCGACCCAACCTTCAACAGCACCTTTTCCCTTGCCCATACGGACTTCAAGAGGCTTCTTGGTGAAAGAGCGGTACGGGAACATCCGGATCCACACTTTGCCGCGACGCTTCAGGTGACGGTTGATAGCCACACGGGCTGCTTCGATCTGATTATTGGTGATGTACCCACGGGTCAGCGTCTGGAGAGCGAAATCGCCGAAATCCAATTTATTATTGGTTGTGGCGAGGCCTCCGTTATTTCCGCGCTGAACCTTTCTGTACTTTACCCTTTTTGGCATTAACGGCATTTTCTTCTTCCTCCAAGGATTCCTTATGACAAATCCAAACCTTCACGCCGATTTTACCGGCCTGGGTGTTGGCAGCGACATAGCCGTAATCGATATTGGCCTTCAGAGTGTGAAGGGGAATACGGCCTTCCTTATACTGTTCCTCACGGGCGAGTTCTGCACCGCCGAGACGACCGGCGCGGTTGATCTTGATACCATCGGCACCGTTGTCCATCGCCAGCTGGATGGCACGTTTCATCGCACGGCGGAAACCGATACGACGCTCAAGCTGCTGTGCCACGCTCTCAGCCACCAGCTGAGCATTGGTCTCAGCACGACGGACATCAACGATGTCAAGAAACAGCTCTTTGCCCTCAGCCAGTTTGGCGAGTTTGGCGCGAAGATCTTCAAGCACTTTACCTTTTGTTCCAACCAGAACGCCGGAACGGGCGGAGTGGATGGTCACGCGAACGCGACTGGCGAAGCGCTCGATCTGAATGCGTGCAATAGCAGCGGCAGGATGCATTTCGCGGATGCATGCACGGATCTTAAGATCCTCCTGCAGCCAGTCACCGAACAATGTGCGTCCGGCGTTTTTCTTGTCGGCGAACCAGCGTGATTCCCAATTATGGTTCAGCGCAGTTCTGAGACCGATCGGATTGACTTTCTGTCCCACGATTCGTTTCCTTATTGATTGTCGGTCAGAATGACTTCAAAATGACTGGTCCGTTTCCGGATACGACCGGCCGATCCCCGCGCTTTCGGACGAAAACGCTTGATGATGGGGCCCGGACTCACCAATGCTGCCTTGACGGTCAGCAACTTGCGGTTGACATCGCAGTTGTTTTCAGCATTTGCCACTGCGGAACGCAGCGTGTCGCCGATAAGAGCAGCCGCCTTGCGGGGGCTGAGTTCGACGATGGCAAGGGCTTCAACTGCACTCTTGCCCTGGATCAGGCGGGAGACATGCCGCGCCTTCTCAGGAGAGATCCGCACATTTTTGGTTAAAGCTCTAACTTCCATGATCTTAACATTTTTCCTTTTTGCATCAGCCGGCATCAAGTTTCTCATCCACCTGGACGAGACCCCCGGCTCAAAAGAGTCCACCCGGCTGACCGGGTTATTCCGGCTCAACTCCCTTCAGTTCAGAGTTGTTTGAAAGTCTTCCCTGTTGATCCGTTTTCGCACTTGCTCCCCGCCGGGAGCCGGATCGTAACCCTCAAACTCTTCATTCATGAAGCTGTCCGGATACAGCTGATTCCCCTTTTGCCGCTTCCCGACGGCAGAAAGTATCTGTCAGCTGCGCTTGTTCTTTGAAATTTGAAACTTCAAAAGAGAACTTTGTAAGGGGTGTCCTCTTTTTCAGTTTCCTCATTCCAAGGAACTTTGTTGCGGTTTTACCCGAGGCTCAACAGAGCCGCCAAATCCCCGGTAAGCAGTTCAGCATCAACCACTTTCCGGAAATTTGCCGGCTGCGCCATGAGTCCCGGACGCTACAGCAGCAAAATACACTTCAGGTGCACAATACACCTGCAAGTCATATAATATAGCACTCAAAAGCTGTATTATCAAATGATTTTCAAAAAAAATCCGTTTTTTTCTTCTGAGGCAATTTCAAAACTCCTCAAAATTGTCAAAGCGCCCTCTTCTTCGAGCGGTATCGCCCCGGGAAACAGTACTTATTCATAACGCAGTGCTTCGATGGGGTCAAGCTTTGAAGCTTTCCATGCCGGGTAGAATCCGAAGACGACGCCGACGAATACTGAGACACCAACCGCAGCGACCACAGCTCCCGGACTTGATTCGATGGGCCATTTCAAATAATAGTTGACCAGCAGAGCGGCGCCATGTCCTGTGAGGATCCCGATGATCCCACCTACAAGGCAAAGGATGATGGATTCAACAAGGAATTGTTTGAGGATGTCAGAAGATCTGGCTCCCACAGCCATGCGCAGACCGATCTCCCTTGTCCTTTCTGTGACTGAGACCAGCATGATATTCATAATGCCCACACCCCCGACAATGAGTGAAAGCAGTGCCACTCCCAGAAGCAGATTGGTCATGAGCAAGGTGGTGCTGTTGAGCATTGACATGAAGTCGCTTGAGTTTCTGATCCGGAAGTCATCATCTTCCATTGGGCGGAGCCGGTGGCGTTCACGCAGAAGTGCGGTGATCTCTTTTTCCGCCTGTTTCACCTTCCCCGGGGTGGAGGCGGAAAAAACGATCTGGTCGATATAGGTGAATTTGGGGATCAGAAGTTTGTCTGTGGTCAAGCTTGGCTCCGGTTCAGGATAAAGTGCCACGCCGGTGGCAGGGTAAAGTTCACTGGGTTTTGAGGCAGGAGTGCTTTTGGTACTGGTCGCAGTGCCTGTCCTGCGTCCTGTGATACGCATACGGATAGTCGTCCACGGAGCCATAAGCACGTCATCTTCATCCATGCCCATCATATTGGAGCCTTTGGAGTGGAGCACTCCCACCACCTTGAAAGCCACATCCCGGATCCTGAGCTCGCAGTCAACGGGTGAAACGTTTCCGAAAAGTTCACGGGCAACGGTGGAGCCTATCACACATACCCTTGCATTGCTTTCCACTTCTTCCCGGGTGAAGCTTCTGCCTTCGGCTATGCGCCAGTTGCGGATATAAAGATATTCAGGCGCCACGCCGTAGATCCACTGGGGGACCCAGTTGGAGTTGCCGAAGATCAACTGCTGCGTTGAGGCACGGACCACGGGAGAGTAGTGCAGCACGCTGGGACACTCTCTGCCTACGGCTTCGGCATCAGCGGGAGTCAGGGAGACACGGGACCCGTATCCCATGGTGACTCCGCCCCGGCGGAGCCATCCGGGAAGGATCAATCCGGTGTTGGCACCCATCTTCTCTATGGTGGTGCGGACAGAGGTTTTGGAACCGTTGCCGATTTCCATCATGGTAATGACAGCGGCGATACCGATAACGATACCGAGAGTGGTGAGCAAAGCCCGGGTGGGATTCCGTTTCAGAGCTTTGAGCGCCGTGATGATGGTATTGATAAAATTCATTTGAAACCTCCGTTGACGACCAATCCGTCTGAGACACGGATCACACGTTTGGCGTAATTTGCGATCTCATCAGAGTGGGTCACAAGGATGATGGTGATTCCTTCGGCATTGAGGGCGTCGAACATCTGCATGACCTCAACTGAGGTCTTTGAGTCCAGATTGCCTGTCGGTTCATCGGCAAAGAGCAGCGGGGGACGGTTCACCAGTGCACGGGCAATGGCGACACGCTGCTGTTGCCCCCCTGAAAGCTGGGAGGGGTGATGATGGGCACGTTCCGCAAGTCCCACCTGTTCCAGAGCTGCCATGCCCCTGCGGCGCCGTTCGGAGGAGGAAAGTCCCCCTGCTGTGTAGGCAAGAGGCATGATCACATTTTCAATGGCGCTGGTCCGGGGGAGCAGATTGAAGCTTTGAAAGACGAATCCGATCTTATGGTTCCGGATCATCGCCCGTCTGTCTCCTGAGGCTCTGCCCAGCTCTTCACCTTCCAGAAGGTAATCACCTGATGTGGGGCGGTCAAGACAGCCGAGAATATTCATCAGCGTACTTTTGCCTGAACCGGATGCCCCCATCAATGCCACATAGTCACCCTGTTCTATTTCCAGAGAGATCCCCTTGAGAACAGGAACCGAAAGTTCTTCAAGGAAATAGGTTTTGGTGATCTCTTTCAGTTCAATAAGTTTGCTCACTTCGTTCACCGTGCACTCTGCTGTCCTGCTTTGGTTCTGCCGGGATTGAGGTTCCGGCGTTTGAACTGGGGCATCTTGGGCATGAAGGGACTGCCCCCTGAAGCCTTTCTGACCTTGGGGGCTCCGGGAGTTTCAACAACGGTACCGTTGACAACTTCGTCTCCCTCTCTGATATCCCCTGAAACGATCTCAGTTTCTCCGGAACTGACCAGACCGGTGGTGACCTTTACAGGCTTCAACCCCTGAGGTGTCCGGATCCAGAGGAGACGGTTATTGCCACGGCGGGAGTGAAGCAATTCTTCAAATTTTCCGGCAAATTCAGGGGCAACCATGGATGGTTCCGGCTGAAAACGCAAGGCGGCGTTGGAAACAGTCAGCACCTTGTTCCGGCTCGCTTTGATAAAACGCACATTGGCGGTCAGGTAGGGAAGAAGTGTGCCGTCTTTGTTGTCGGCGCTGATCTCAACGACGTAGGTCACAACGTTCTGTGACATGGTGGCATTGAGACGCACCTTGAGCACGGTTCCGCGGAAACGGCGTCCGGGGAATGTGTCAACGGTGAAGATCACAGGCATACCCACTTTGATGTCGCCGATGTCTGCTTCGTTGACTGATGCCCAAACCTGCATTTTTTTCAGATCTTTGGCAATCAGGAAGATACTGGAGGCGCTCATGTTGGAAACCACCGTCTGACCGACGCTGACCCGGCGGTCAATGATGACACCGTCAACGGGGGAGGTGATGACACAGTAGTTGAGGTTGCGTTCAGCCTTGAGAAGTGCGGCTTCTGCAGAAGCCAGCTGGGAACGCGCCTGAGCAAGAGAGGCTTCGGTAACACCGATACGGGCTCTGGCTGAGAAATACTGCGCTCTGGCGGTATCGTAATCACTGCGGCTCATTGCCTTTTTAGGGTAAAGTTCACGGGCACGGTTCCAATTCTGCTCTGCCAGCAGAAGATCTGCTTTTGAAACGGCGATATTCGCCTGAGCGCTTTTGATGGCGGCCTCTGCCTGAAGTTTGGCAGCTTTTGCCTGACGGACCTCTGCTTCGTAAAGCACATCATCGATCTGGGCGAGGACCGAACCGGCGGTGATCCGTGAACCGTAGTCCACGGCTTTCCCGTCGGCATCGATACCGAATTTCATGATTTTTCCGTTGACCTGAGCACCCACGTTGATCAGCTCTTCAGGTTCAATGGTGCCTGAAGCACTGATGGTACTGCGCAGATCCCCTCTGTCAACAGATTCTGTCTGGAATGAGAGCTTTTCCTGCGGTGTGTTATAATAACGGTAGAGAGCTGTACCTCCCCAGCCCAATGCTCCCAATACGATGATGGTGATGACTGTTCCCAATATGCGTTTCATTTCTGTCATGCTCCTTTATTATTCAAACAGCTTAACAATATTTTACAGAATAAACGATTTAAAAAGAGGATTTATTGTCCGGCTTTCATTTTTTTATGGAAATTTTCCGGCGGACGGATCTTTTTTCCGGGGTAGATGGTAATATAAGTCACAGGGGCAGATACATCCACTGACTTGAGATTGAGCCTTGCCTTGATAAAATACCGCCGCTCCGTTCCGGGGGTTATGACCAGACTGGCAGGAAAATCCAGACGGGTGCTGATGAATTGACTTTCCCCCGGAGGAATAACGATGGGATAACGCCAGATGGGACGTTTTACAGGGGGAGAGATATCCAGCCACAAATCAGGTTCGGGATTTTTTGTCCCCGGCAGCCAGATCTGACACTGGACTTTCAAATTATTGGGATCGAACTTGTACCATTCAGGGATACGCACCTGCTCTTTGCCTCTGTTGCGGAGAATGAAGATCAGTTCCCCGGGGGCTCCGGCGGGAAAAGCTCTTGTTCCCGAACTGAGTTCCAGAGTCAGGTCATAATTTTTGAGTTTGGGGTAGTTTACTTTATCCTTGAATCCGAATCCCCATTTCTTAGTGTACTCCACCTCTTGTCTGGTGCATCCGGCAAACAAAAGCACAGTCAAAGCCAACAAAAAAATCTTGTTTTTCATCTATCCTTTGAAACCTCCAGAAGTTGTTTCATCAATTCCAAACGGCGCTCCGGATCATTGCAGGAACGCATTTCCATCGTAATGGCGATATACCGGCGGCGGCGGGTGATACGCACCAGTTCAGCAACCGAATCGGCAAGGGCCTTTCCGGGATCATTGAACACAGGAGGATCAAGAAGTATCTTCCCCAGTTCACTGTCATTTTTATCCGCCAGAAGAGTATTCAGAGCAAGGGCTGTATCAGCCTCACTTTCCCCCGCCGCGGCAGCGGCAAGAAGGAGATTGAGCGCCTGAGAAAGAAGACCGCCATCCTCAAGAGTCTCAGGAGGAAGCAGATCACTGAGCTCCCTGGCATTTTCCTGAGATGTGACAGCCAGAGCAAAAAGTGTCAGTTGCGCAGAGTGTTCAGGAGACTCCGGCTGAGAGGGGGCAGAGGGCTGAGGCACCGGCTTGGCAGAGCCGGAAATATCACGCATCCGCTTTTCTTTGTTGCGCTGACGGCTCAATTCGCTGTAAAGGGCTTCTTCGCTGACTTGCAGCAATGCGGCACCTTCCCGGATATAGGACTCCAATTCAATGGGGTTCTGCACCAGAGCAAAAAGGGAGACCATAAATGCCGCCGCCTGACCTCTCCCCACAGGGGTGCTCATGTCATAAAGAGAAGGGAGCATATCTTTGAACTGTTCCAGCCAGGGAACACTTGAATTTACAGCGTCAGCAACAGCTTCGGCGCCGCCGTTGGTGTAAAGTTCGTCGGGATCCTTCCCCCCCGGGATGCGGATCATACGCATGGAAATGGAAAGGGGAAGGATGTATTCAAGGGCACGGAGAAAAGCTTTCTGCCCCGCACCGTCGGAGTCAAAGGCGATATTCACCTCATCGGCGTAGCGCTTGATGAGCTTTGCCTGATCCGGTGTGAAGGCTGTGCCCAGGGGCGCCACAGCGTTGGTGAATCCGGCACGGTGCATGGCGATGGTGTCCATCTGTCCTTCGCAGAGAATGATCTTGCGCTCTTTGGAAACTGTTTCTCTTGCCTGAGGCAGTCCGTAAAGGAGCATACCCTTTTTGAAGACCATGGTTTCAGGAGTATTCACATATTTTCTGCCGTCGGCGGGTTTGGGTTCGAGACTGCGGGCGCTGAATCCCACACCTCTGCCGTACTCATTTTGGATGGCAAAGGTGAGTCTGCCGGTGAAACGCTCATAGATCCTGCCGTACTCTTCAGATCTGCCGCAGATGCCTGCCGCCACCAGATCTTCATCGGTAAAGCCCAGATATTTGCCATAGTTAAGGCAGCAATAGCGTTCCTCAGGCACGGCACCGATACTGAATTTCTCAGCTACATCACGGGAGATCCCCCGTTTCTGCAAGTAGATCCCTGCAGGGCTGTTGGGATTTTCACGGAGAAAACGGACGAAAAAGGCGGAAAACTCTTCATTGACTTTAAGGAGCCGTTCTTTTTCATCCCGGTGTGCTTTGGCTGCTCCTGAGTCATACTCCCCTCTTTCCGGCAATATGACGCCGCAGCGCTGTGCGAGCTGACGGACGGCATCAGGGAAGGAGATGTTGTCGTGCTCCATAATGAAACGGAACACATCTCCGTCTTTGCCGCATCCGAAACAGTGGTAGCGCTGCCATTTGCCGTCAACATGAAAAGAGGGGGTCTTTTCCTGATGAAAGGGGCAGAGCCCTGTGAAAGAGTTGCTTCCACGCCGCTTGAGCTGAACGTATGCGCCGATGATGTCGGCGATCTCACAGCGGCTGCGGATCTCTTCAATAATATCCTGATTGAATCCAGCCATAGATCGTCAAAAGAAAACTTATTATCTCAAAGTGCGGAGCCTTGACTGAATGACAGTGGTGCGCCGGGCATTGCGCCGTTCACCGGGAAACATCATATAACGCCGGAAAGCCCGGCGCGCCATGTCGTAATTGCGGTAGTAATAAAAGTAACCGCCGATGGCACTGGTCAGGACAGGATCGTCCGGATTCTCTTCAAAAAGTTTGATGTAGGCGGCATCAACACCTCTGCGGTCCCTGTTGTAGACCCGGTTCATGTGACTTTCAAAGATGACTTCCGGTGAATTGGCGTACTCAGGGAGCCCCAGAAGCGCCGACAGATAGGAGCCTTTTCTGCCGGGGGTGTGAAGATTGGCGAGAATAATGAGAGGACTGCCGTGATCGGGACGCAGCCTGTAGGCTTTGACCAGAAGATCCTTCGCCTCTGCGGGACGGCGGCTGGCGTAGAGACGGCCCAGGGTATAAAGAGCGGCAAAAGAGTTGCTGTCGATACTGACAGCTTTCCGGGCATTTTCCACAGCTTCGTCAAAGCGTCCCAGTCTTTCGCACACTACGGCGCGGAGTACCAGGGCATTGACATTGTCCGGAGTCTTCTTCAGCGCCTCGGCAGAGGGTTTGTCTGCCTTCTGCCAGCGGTTCTCTGAAGCTTCTTTGAGAGCTTTGTTCATGGGGTGTTCCTCTTGACGGGAGCAACCGCAAAAGAGTATCGCTCCGGCAAACAGCGCAACAGTCAAATTTCTGATTCCGATCATTTTTATTCAATTTCCTCCGGCGGCTCCCCGCTCGCTTTTGCGCCGGGAGCCGATAAACAATGATATGACATAGACCAGAGCCGCCACCAGTACGATCACCGGTCCGGACGGCAATGAAAAACAGGTGCTCAACAGAAGTCCGGCACTGATAAAGAATGCACTCAATATGCCGCTGCAGACCATCATGCTCCAGAGATGACGGGTGAAACATCCCGCTGCGGCGGCGGGCAGAGTCAGAAGGGCGATCACCAGAACGATCCCCACCACGTTGATGAGCAGGACCACCGTCAGAGCGGTCAATGCCAGAAGCACAAGGTAGAAAAGAGAGGTTTTTACGCCCCTGAGGACGGCAAAAGTGCCGTCAAAACAGGTGGCAAGAAGGGGGTTGTAGAAAAGCACAGCCGGGATCACCACCACGGCATCAAGAGCAAGGGTCATCCAAAGATCGTTCTGTGTTACAAGCAGGATGTTTCCGAAAAGAAATCCCTGCAGATCAACGTATCCGGGGGTTTTGTCAAGAAAGAGCAGTCCCAGAGACATGCCAAGCGCCCAGACCACGGCAATGACTGTGTCCTCTCTTTCACGGGCGGTGAGACTGACCACACCCACAAGAAGCGCCGCCGCCACAGCCCCTGCGATAGCGCCCACAGTGGCGGTGCACCAGCTCCAGAGGAGAACTCTCTGCAGATAAAGGGCGATACCGACTCCGCCCAGTGCGGCATGGGCTCCTGCTCCGGCGATACTGGATATGCGCCGGGTCACAACGAGTGTGCCGATGACTCCCAGAGCGGGACTTGCCAGCACTCCCAGCACCAGTGCAAGATGGAGAAAAGACATCTCCGGCTGGAAAAGTTCACGGAAAAAATCAACCATGGCAGCAATCTCCTCCGGAACAGTTGCAGAAACAGTGGTGGGTGTGTTTGATCATATCCACATCGTGATGGTAAACAGCGTTGGCGGTGTCTGCAGTAAAGGCTTCGGCTTCGTGAAGCGACACAAAGCGGTTGACACAGATCACCAGGTCATTGCCCCGGCTGACAAATCCCAGATCGTGTGAAACGGTGAGCACGGTCATTCTTTTGCGCAGGCACTCAAGAGCCCCGTGGAACTGTTCTTCTGCGCCGGGATCGATATTGGCAGTGGGTTCATCCAGCAGCAGCAGTTCCGGTTCGCCGGCAAGAGCTCTGGCGATGAGCACCCGCTGTCGCTGTCCGCCGGAAAGGGCGGAAAAGGAACGCTTCTGCAGATCAGCGATACCCATTTCGTCCAAAGCTTCCAGAGCGGCGACACGATCTTTTGGGGAGTAACGTCCCCAGAATCCTTTCCGCATCCTCCCCATAAGCGCCACCTCCAGCACCGACACGGGGAATGCTGCATCAAGTTTGTGATACTGGGGCATGTATCCGATCTTTTCCCGGGCGGCGGCTGGAGAGCTCCCGAAAACCGTGAGAGTGCCGGAGCTGGGGGACAAAAGGCCCAACAGCAGTTTGAGCAATGTGCTTTTGCCGCCGCCGTTGGGGCCCACGATACATCCGGAACACCCCCGGGGAACACTGAAGGAAACATTTTCCAGCGTCAACGAGCCCGGTTCATAACCGAAATTGAGATTGGAGATTTCAATAATATTTTCCATGTAAGGATCACTTTTTTCCGAAACCTTTGAGCAAGGCACCGCAGATGTCGTTGAAGTTTTTCTCAGCATCAGGCGCCAGCGGATCAAGCTCCATTACTTCGCCTTTGATGGCATTTGCCAGAGCTTTTGCGCTGGCAGGGTTGAATTGTTTCTGCACAAAAACCACCTTGACTCCGGCTTTGCGCGCCTCACGGATCACAGATGCCATACGCGCCGGAGTCGCTTCACGACCACCAAGTTCGATAGCTCTCTGCTCCAAACCGTAAAGATTTGCAAAGTAGCCGAAAGCCGGATGGTACACAAAGAAGGTCCTGCCCTTGTAAGGCGCAAGACGTTTGAGCATATTTTCGTGGCATTTACGCATTTTCATGCCGAACTCCGCCGCCCGCTGTTTGAATTCACCTTTGTAAGCCGGAGCGATACGCCCCAGTTCTTCAGCGATCCGCTCTGCCATCAAAGCGCAGTTGACCGGCGAAAGCCACACATGAGGATCTCCGGACTCAGCATCGCCGCCGCAGCTGTGGTGATCGAGTCCGCAGTGGTGGTGATCGTGTTTCCCGGAGTTCAGAGGGATACGGTGGATCTTTTCTGAAACATTGACTACCGGAACACGCCCTTTCAGGGCACGGGTGATCCGCTGTTCGTAGAGCATATTGGTGGTGAAAAAGAGCTTTGACCTCATGGCAAGACGCAGTTCGCGGCTCCCGGGAGCGTAATCGTGGGGGGAACGTCCCGGGGGGAGCATGGCAGTAACTTTGATCCGCTTTCCTCCCACAGCCGAAGCAATATGTGCCACTGGAGCCAATCCGGTAGAAACAGGGATCGCTTCAGCTCCGGCAACACCTGAAACAAAAACTGCACTCAGAACGAAAAAAAGCAGAAAGCGGACGCTCATTCTTTTCACTCTCCGATAACTTTGACCTCAACGGCGCAAACGACAGGATTGCGCCACTTGGCGACCTTATAGGCAAAGCCTTTGACTGCAACATTTTTATCAAGCATTTTTTTCAGATCGATGGGTGCTTCAGCAAAGATGAATCCCTGATTCATGCCGGTATCGTTGTTGACAAGAGCGAAGGTCGTGCAGTCGCCGCTGGGATTGGGGACTGCGACCAGGCGTCCGGTCTGTTTGTATTCACTTTTACGGGTGATGTCGGCGCCGATGTTGATAAGTTCTCTTTTGCGCTGGGGAAGAAGATCAAACGCAGCAGGGGCAAGGGCGGGAACAGCCTTCTTTTCAGGGGCGGGAGCCGCCTTCTTCTCCGGGACGGGAACAGCCTTCTTTTCAGGGGCGGGAACAGCCTTCTTTTCAGGGGCGGGAACAGCCTTCTTTTCAGGGGCGGGAACAGCCTTCTTTTCAGGAGCGGGAACAGCCTTCTTTTCAGGGGCGGGAGCAGTCGCTTTTTTGGCAACAGGAACTTTGGCGCTGTCAAAGCTCACATAGTCACGCATGACATAAAGACGCATATCTGCCAGAGGAGCGATCTGGACCCAGCCGTAACGGTCAGGATCAGAGACCGCTTTGAGGACAGTACCTTTTTTGATCCGGCTGATCACAGCAGCTTTGCTGTGGGGCTTGATACGCAGATTCATATCTCTGAGTGCAACATTGCCGTTGAGATATGCCGCAGAACCGTAAACGGGAGTGATGTCAGGAGCGGCGATCTCAAGCCAGGCACCGTGGCGTTTGAAGATCTCCACTTTTTTGCCTCTGGGGAGTTTCACTGCGGCAGGGGATTTCAATTCAGGGAACACACGGGCGTTGAGGAATGAAGCGGTAACAACACCTTCTGCAGCTCCGCAGCAGCAGCAGACCATAAGAAGAGTGGTCATACTCAGGGCAAAAAATTGTTTTTTCATAAAAAAACTCCTTTTCAATTTTGACTTGTGCTTGAAGATAAGTTATATTATTCATATATCGAGGCAATTTTTTGAATGATTTTTGAAATTACCTCATTCATCTATGATAATATAACCCGAAAAGGTCTTTTCTACAAATGAAAATCGAAAAAATTTTAAAAACTGTTCTCATTTTATTTCCGATCCTTTTTTCGGGATGTGCTTCAAAGCCCGTTAAAACGGTAAATCCCCTGTGCAACACCTGGCATATCCCGAAGTCACCCACTGTTTTACGGATCAGTTTTACCCCCGATGGCAGAATGGTGGGAGTCATGGGGATGAACAACTTTTTCGCCCCGGTGCAGTATCTGCCGGAAGGAAGGATCGAAATACACCCTATCGCTGTTTCCCGGCGCGGAGAATATCCGGATTTTGCAGATCGTTTTTTCAAAGTCCTGCGCTCTGCCAAATTTGCCGGAGTAGCAAAAAACAAGCTCTTTCTTTTTAATGCAAACAAAAAGAAGATCATTGTCATGGAGCAGTTCAGACCATGAGTTTGAAAGAAGATTTTTTGCGTTACCTCACTCTTGAGCGTAACGCTTCACAGCATACGGTAAGTGCTTACGCCGCCGACATCACCGAATTCTGCACTTTGATCATGGATGATCCGGAGTTCGATGATTTCGATTCCGTTGACCGGGATCAGGCGCGGAGCTTTGTTCTGCAGCTCTATAACGCTGACTGCAGCAAACGCAGCATTCAGCGTAAACTGTCGGCGCTCCGCTCTCTTTTCCGTTACCTGCTGCGGAAAGGAGCGGTCTCTGACAATCCTTTTGCCAATCTTCCCCCTGTCAAGGCAGACAAACCGCTGCCGGTTGTCATGCAGATCAAACAGATCGAAGCTCTTCTTGATGCCATTCCCCGCTTCTGGGAACAGAAAACAGCTGATGGAAATATCCGTACCGCAGAACAGGCACAACATGCCGCACTCAGAGACACGGCACTGACGGAAACCATCTACTCAGGCGGTTTGCGTATCAGTGAGGCTGTGGGGCTGAATATGGCAGATGTGAACATCGCCGACGGTATCATGCAGATCCGGGGAAAAGGAAAAAAAGAACGCCTTGCCGCATTGGGAAGCGCCGCTGCAAGGGCTTTGGGAGCTTATTTCAGATTCCGCAGAAGTGCAGGGTTCAGCAACGCACCGGACTCCCCCGTTTTCCTCAATAAATCGGGGAGTCGGTTGACGGCACGCTCTTATCAGCGCAATCTGCAGGAGTATCTGATCTTTGCCGGACTTCCTCCGGATTTCACTCCTCACAAGTTGCGCCACTCTTTTGCCACTCATCTGCTGGATGCCGGCTCAGATCTGCGCAGTGTTCAGGAGCTTCTGGGGCATGAAAATCTGAGCACCACTCAGATCTATACCCATGTAAGTATCCAGCGGCTCCGGCAGGTTTATGCCGCAGCCCATCCCCGTTCAGGGAGCCCAAAAGGAGAAAAAGAGTAAAATCAGCGGTGGAGTTTGAGTTTTCTGCCGGGATAGAGTTCGGGGAACTCCTGCTGCATCCTCTTGAGAAGTTCCACTTTTTTCTGATGAAAGTAGGACCAGTAGAGATACTGGATGCAGTCAGAAAGTCCGTAACGGGCAAAAAGCCTTTGAGTCAGAGTGCTTTGAGGAAAATATTCATAGCTCCAGCAAAGCAGATTTCCGCCGAAAGAGGAAAAGTTGCGTGAAAAGTGTCCTTCCGGAGAACGTGCGCCCTCGTTGCCTATGCTGAAGGGATGATAAGCTCCCGCAAGTCCCGTGATGACACCCCAGAAGATCAGCACCGCAAGCAATGGCGCTTTCCACTTGTAACGGGGGAGCTCCAGTACCATTTTTCCACCCCAGTACCACAAAAGCGGGATCAGCGGAATGAAATAACGCAACCCGTAGCTTTGTCCGCCGAACTCATTGGTACAGAACAGATAAAAGAGCATGAATCCCAGACTTCCGGAAAGGATGGCCCGCTCAGCGGCGCAGAGGCTTTTGAAATGTTTCACACAGTACCAGACCCCAAGGAACAGAAAAGGCGTGTATGCAAAAATCCCCCGGTCCCCCAGAAGGGCGTGGTAACAGTAGTAAAAAAGATCACTGTGCATTGCAGGAGAGTAAGTTCCTTTGCCGCCGCTGCCCGCCATATAAAGGGGCAGCACCGTGCCGTAGGCGTATCGGTTGATGAACATCCCGATCAGGAGGCATAACGCCCCGGCGCTTGCGGCGGAAACGGTATGAAGCAGACGCTTATCACGGGGAGCTGAAAAAAAGATCCCTGCCAGAGCGGCAAGACCGAAAAAAAGACCGCAAGGCAATTCAAGGAGTCCTGCGATACCTGCGGAAAAACCGGCAAGAAGAGCGGCAGGAAGCGCAGGTACTTTGCTGTAACGCATCAATGCAACGAAACACCCCAGCACAGCCAGTGCCGCAGGAGTGTGATTGTTGAGCATGGTGGAATAACTGATGATCCATGAACCGCCGACACACCCCATAGCCAGAAGGAATTTGAGTTCGATCTTTCCTTTTTTGATACCCCGCAACAGATCAAAGATCCAGAGAAAGAGCAGCACATTCACCACGGCGCCCAGAAGCAGGTTGATGAGATAGATGGAAAGATGATAGTTGTCCACAAAGTTGATGCCGAAAGATTTGTGCAGAGGGGCGTAAACGCCTGCCAGACACAAAGGGAGCAGAGGCAGTTTGTCGTAGTAGACGTGATTGTTCCTGACCGTGCGGTCCACGGTGCGGAAGTTGCAGTTTTCAATATGGAATACCCCCTGTTCGGCGATGGCTTGAATGGTGGCAAAACGTCCGGATTCATTGCCGGACATGCCCACTTCAACGTGGGAGTACAAAAGAGCAAAAATGACAAAAAAAGCGCAGCCCGCCAGCTTGAAGAGTTTGACTTTGCGTTTGACAGGCATTACGTTCCCTTTCAGAAGCTCAGCTTTCTGATGGCATTGCGGAGCAGTTTTTCGCCGTCGATCTCCCCTTCGGGGAATTCTGCCGCAAGGGTTTTGAGCACTTTGTCGATGGCATCGCGTTTGAATCCCAGCTGTTCAAGAGCCAGAGCCACATCGTTGATGGCGGAGGCGCTTTCAGGGGATGCCGTCGCTATGGCGATATCGCCGCCCAAACCGGAGTTGAGTTTATCTCGGAGTTCAACGATGATCCTTTCTGCAGTGCGTTTGCCGATGCCGTTGATCCGTGACAGAGCTTTCACGTCAGAAGCCCCCACAGCGGCGCAGAAGGCGGTGACAGAGGTGGAGCTCAAAACATTGAGGGCGAGTTTGCCTCCAATGCCTGAAACCTCGATGAGAAGGCGGAAAAGTTTCCGCTCCTCATCGGTAGCAAAGCCGAAAAGGGTGATGGCATCCTCTCTGACGGCAGTATGTATCCTGAGGACCGTCTGTTCCCCCAACCGGGGAAGTTTATCAAAGGTGGAAACAGGTATCTGCACTTCGTATCCCACGCCGCCGCAATCGATGACGCATGAAGTAAAAGAACTTTCGACCAATGTTCCTGAGAGTCTTGCGATCATATTTCAAGCCTTGTTTTTTGAAAGAATCACATTTCGATATCAAGAGAGATATCAGCAGATTTGACCGAGTGGGTCAGAGCACCGGATGAAACAAAGTCCACGCCGATCTTACCGATTTCGGGCAGTCTTTCAATGGTGATGCCGCCTGAGGCTTCGGTTTTTGATCTTCCGGCGATGACCTTCACAGCCTCTGCCATTTCTTCGTTTGACATGTTGTCAAGGAGGATGTATTCGACACCGGCTTCAGCTGCCTGAGCGGCCTCTTCAACGGTATCGGCTTCCACCTCGATTTCCAGCTCAGGATATTGCTGCCTTGCCTGAGCCACAGCCCAGGCGATGGCGTTTTCTCCGCCGCCCAGAGCGGCAAGTTCCCGGTGGTTGTCTTTGATCATGACCCGGTCAAAGAGTCCCATGCGGTGGTTGGCACCGCCGCCTACAGCCACAGCGTATTTTTCCAGATTGCGGTATCCGGGAGTCGTTTTGCGGGTGTCAAGAAGCTGTGTTTTGGAGCCTTCAAGGGCCTGTGCATAACGGTTTGTCGTCGTAGCTATGCCGCTCAGGCGCTGAAGAAAGTTCAATGCTGTGCGTTCACCGGTAAGGATCCCTCTCACGGGACCTTCCACAGCGGCGATTTCGTCGCCTGCATTGCAGAGTTCTCCGTCATCGACAAAGGTTTTGAACTCCAGCCGGGGTTCCACCAGTTTGAAAACTCTTTCTGCGATAGCCAATCCGGCGACGATGGTTTTGTCTGTTTTGCAGCGCAGGACCGCGCGGCCTTCCATCTCTTCGGGGATAACTGAATTAGTCGTCACATCTCCCACGGTATCAAGGTCTTCATTGAGGGCAAGCTCAATGAGCATATCCGCCCGCCCCCAGTCAATAGACGGAAGGTCGGCATCATCTTTTTTATCCACGGCAAAAAAACTCCTGTGTTGGTCAGGGCACACTATCTTCCATTTTCCCGAACCGACGGGAAAAAATGTGCCAATATACATAATATAGCACAACTTTATCAAAATTTCAAAAAATAAAAAAAAATTCTTGAGAGGCAATTTCAAAACTCCTCAAAATTGTCAAAGCGCCCTCTTCTTCGATCTGATAAAGGGAGCGTTTTTCCGCCTTCGCATAAAGCTGCGGCGGGACAAGCGCCTGTTACCTTGCAGGCAGCAGCCCTTGTCACGGCATAGCCTTGGCGACGCCGGATCAAACTACCCTTTACAGCTCTTTGCGAATGGCATCTTTGCCATTTTTTGAATGAGTTTTGAAATTACCTCTTGACTTTTTCTTTTTTTATGATATATTAACCGAATATCAACTGTAAAATCTTGAAAGGGGGTGAAAAAAGCCATGGACACTGAAATCCGCGTAAAGAAAGGTGAACCTATTGAGCGCGCGCTCCGTCGTCTGAAAAAGAAACTGGACAAGGAAGGCACCCTCAAGGAACTGCGCAACCGCAGACACTATGAGAAACCCAGCGAAATCAAACGCCGCGAGGCCAAGATGCACCGTCACCGGTAAGCTGTGAAAACAAGTTCCCCGTCTCCTTAAAAAAAGAAGGCGGGGAATTTTTTTTGGGGGGCTCTTTCTCCACTCTGCGGCGTATGAGTCTGTTGCTTCTGCCGGAGAGGGGAAACATGACAAAGAATGCGGAATAGGCAAAAAAAATGGTAGTCCGGGGGGGAATTGAACCCACGACCCACTGCTTAGAAGGCAGTTGCTCTATCCACTGAGCTACCGGACCACTTGAAGACACTTATATAATATTATACCAAAGTCGTGTTTTGTCAAGCTCTTTTATGATTTTTTCTCATATTTCCGGTTGAAAAAAAGGCAAAATCAAAGTATTGTATATGGAACACAGTTTTTTTGATCCAAATGGAGAGTATGATTATGAAAAAATTCCTTCCTCTGATACTTATACCGCTGACGGCAATGACTCTTGTTTTCTGCACTTGCGGATGTGAGATCATTGAAGAAGCCCTCGAAGCTGGAGCTCTGGACACTGATAATCCCAACAGTGACGATTACCGTCCCCGCTATGTGGTCGGTGTCTTCTCAATAGTGCGTTATCCCCGTGCCACTGATCTGGAAAAACCCGTTCAGGACCTTGAAGGCAGGGAGATTTATATCAATTCCAATCAGAATTTTTCCAGTAAGAATCTTAAAGATGCCAGGATCGTCATCCGTCCGGGGAATCCGGAGATCTGCGACCTGAAATTCAAATTGGACCGCAGAGGCAGGGTCCACTGGGAACTTCTGGCAGGCAAACACAGAGATGAACAGGTCGCCTTTGTTGTTGACGGTAAACTCATTTCCCGCTTCATCCCGGAGTTCAATGAAGAAAACGGCTCTTCATGGGTCTACCTCAGAGTGGGGATCGACCACTTTTATGCAAAAAATATCGTCAAGTACGCAAAAAAGAACTACATCTTCTTTAATCCTGACGCTCAGAACTTCTTCTCTTCCTTCTTGTGAGAATCATGGACAGAACAGTTTTTCAAACCGGTATCATAGATGTAGGGGCACACGCTGTCAGGCTGGAGATCTTTGAGGTCAAAGCCGACGGCTCATACGTTCTGCTTGAAAATCTTTCACGCGCCACACGGCTGGGGACAGATGTCTTCAGAACCCACTTTGTTTCCCCGGAGACCTCCAACGGGTTTTCTGCCATTATGTGCGATTACGCCGCCCGGCTGAAGGAATACGGTATTTCAAGGGTGCGTGCCTTTGCCACCAGTGCCATTCGTGAAGCACGGAACAGAGAGCTCGTTATTGACAGGATCCGGCAGGATTCAGGTATCGATCTTGAAATATTGGAGTCCTCAAGAGAGATCGAACTTATTGCCCTTGCCATGCTCCGGCAGCTTGCAAATACCAACAGTTCAACTCCTTCCCAGATCCTTGCCATGGTCATCGGCTCAGGATCACTCTTTGTTATGCTGGTCAAGGAAGGGGCTCTGTGCTTTGCCGAAGAGATCCCTCTGGGCACCGACCGGCTGGCTGAACTTTTCGGTGCAGGCATCATCACTCTTGAACAGTTTTCCGAAGAGCTCCGTGCTCTTGACATCCCTCAGCGTTTGTCGGAGTCCACCAATTTTTCCCTCAGCGACCCGGTGCATTTTGTCACCATGGGGGCGGCACCCCGTCTGCTGACGGGAGTGAGCAGCGGGGAGTTCAGCTGCTCACCGGAAGAGGCGATCAGGAAGATGCGTACTTTCAGAGAGATGACCGCCGCAGAGCTGGGAACTCTGCTGAAAGTTTCTGCAGATGACAGTGCCGCCGCCATCGGTGCCGCTGTTATGCTGGAATCCTTTCTGCAGACTTTCAACGCCGCCGCATTTTCATGTTTTTCCATCTCCACCCGTGAGGCGGCTGTGGAGCTGATGATCCGTGAAGAGATCACATGCGAAAATGAACCTTTCCGCAAAGAACTGCGTTCCATCTGCCTTGCACTCGGTCACAAGTACGGATTTGATGCAGAACATGCCCGGACCGTTTCGGTCACTGCCGCCGCTCTGCTGAAAGAGCTTGAAAGTTCATTCAACTTTCCGGTCCGTTCTGAGATGCTCCTTGAAACAGCGGCTCTGCTCCACGATATCGGCAGATTCGTCGATACCCGCGATCACAATCTTCATTCAGCTTATCTGATCTCTGCCACCCAGCTGCCGGGACTCAAAAGCGAAGAGCATCAGATCACCGCCATGATCGCCGGAGCCCACCGGGGCGATGTGGAGCGTGCCATGCTCCGCTCCGGCAGCAGAACACTGCTTCCTGAGCATCGGGTGCTGGTTTTGAAACTTGCCGCCATACTTCGGGTGGCAGATGCTCTTGACTGCGCACGCAGAGGGCGTTTCAAGGATATGGTGATCCATCGCAGAGGTGTGGTGCTGGAACTGCGGGGAACAGGAAACGGTTTTCATTCAGAGATCCGTGAACTTGAGATGAAGGGGGAACTTTTCTCTCAGGTCTTCGGGATCAAAGTCAGGATCGTGGAAAGCTGAAGAACTATGAAACACTCACCCCACGACGTTGCAGATACCGGACTTTTTATCAACCGGGAGCTTTCATGGATCGACTTCAACAACCGGGTGCTGGATGAAGCAGAGATCCCTGCCAATCCCCTTCTGGAACGGTTGAGGTTCGTTGCCATCACCGCCGGGAATCTGGATGAATTTTTCATGGTCCGCATCGCAGGATTGCGGAAGATGTACCGCAACGGCGAGCCCTGGTGCGACCCGGCAGGACTCAATGCCGCCGCTCAGCTTGATTCGGCACGGAAAAAAATCGACTCTTTTCTTGAAAGACAGCATACCCTTCTTTTCGGCAGGATCCTGCCTGAACTTGAAAGCTCCGGTCTTTATATCGTTCACCCCGGAGATCTGACGCCTGCTGAAAGACTTCTTGCAAGCGACATATTCCGCTCCAACGTCATGCCTGTTCTCACTCCCTTTGCGGTGGACCCTGCTCATCCCTTTCCTCAGTTGAACTCAGGTGCCATTGAGATCGCTTTGCGCCTGATCCCTGCGGGCAAGGGGGAAGATGCTTACGCTTTTGTGGAATTGCCCGCTTTGCTGGAGCGGTTCGTGGAACTGCCCTCTTCTGACGGGATCAAACGGTTCATGCTTCTTGAAGAGCTTATCATAGACAATCTGCAATGGCTTTTTTCCGGCAGTGAGATCGTGGAGTGTTTCCCTTTCAGGATCACCCGGGATATGGATTTTTCTGTGGAAGATGACAAGGCTTCCGATCTGCTGGTTTCCATCGGGCAGAAGCTTCAGCAGCGCCGCCGCAGGGAGCCTGTGCGTCTGGAACTGCCTCCCGGCGCCTCTGGACCTCTGGCAAACTGGATACGCTCAGCCTTTGCACTCGAAGAACTCTTTGAATATCCCATCCGGGGCGCACTTCATCTGAAACAGTTTGCAGAACTTATCCCCAAATCCGGACTGCCCCATCTGGCACTGCCCGCCTTTGAACCGGTCATGCCTCCTGAATTTATGGAAGATACATCTGTTTTTGAAGCCCTCAGAAATCATGAAAATATCCTGATCGCCCCCCCTTATCACTCATTTTCCCCTGTTGTACAGATGCTGGAAGAGGCGGCATCAGATCCCGATGTGCTGGCGATCAAGCAGACTCTTTACCGTGTCAGCGGCAATTCTCCGGTCGTCCGGGCGCTCCAGCGTGCCGCCCGCAACGGCAAACAGGTCACAGTGGTTCTGGAACTCAAAGCAAGGTTCGATGAAGAAAACAATATCGCCTGGGCTCAGGCTCTGGATGAATGCGGCGCTCATGTGGTCTATGGTATCGCAGGACTCAAGGTCCACGCCAAAGCTCTGCTTATCGTCAGAAAAGAAGATGGATTTCTCAGGCGGTACTGCCATTTGGGGACGGGGAACTACAACGACCGCACCGCACTGACCTATTCTGATATCGGCATGATGAGTTCCGACCCGGAACTGTGTTCTGATATTGCCAATATGTTCAATGTTCTCACCGGTTACTCCGCCCCTGAAAACCGCTGCCGCAAAGCGGTTCTTTCACCTTTTATGCTGCGTTCAAGACTGGAACAGCTCATCGAAAGAGAGATCGACCATGCCCGGGCAGGTGGAAAGGGGGAGATCATCGCCAAAATGAACAGCTTTTCAGATGAAAAAATGGTCCGTCTCGTCCACCGTGCCGCAGATGCGGGGGTCAGGATCACCCTGATCGTCCGGGGGATCTGCTGTCTCCGGCCCGGAAAGGAACAGCGTTCCAATCTCAGGATCATCAGTATTGTCGATCGTTTTCTTGAACACAGCCGGATCTTCTATTTCGGCAATCAGGGGAGTCCGGAATACTATCTGTCAAGTGCCGATTGGATGACAAGAAACCTGGACCGTCGCATTGAACTGATGTTCCCCGTGGAACAGCCTGAACTCAGTGAACAGCTTAAAAAGATCCTTTTCTTCCACATCAATGACTGTGACAAGGCAAGAGAACTGCAAAGCTCAGGAGAATACACCTCTTTCATCCCCCTTGAGCAATACTCTGCTTCACGGAGCCAGAAAGCTATCGCCGACTGGTTTCGCAGCCGTACTGCCGCCGCTCTTGACGGTTCGGCAGGGACTCCCCTCAAAATCAGAAAAATACAAGGAAAAAAACATGGCTGAAAAGAAAAAAAGTGCCGCCGTTGAATATTATCCCAGTGCTCTGACCATTGCCGGCAGCGATTCAGGCGGCGGTGCCGGGATCGAAGCGGATCTGCGTACTTTCAACGCTCTGGGAGTCTACGGATGCGCCGCCGTCACTGCTGTCACCGCCCAGAATCCTGAGTCCGTTGACCGCGTGGATCTGCTTCCCGGGGCAAGCGTCACTGCTCAGATCGACTCTGTCATGGCAAAGATCGCTGTGCGCTGCGCCAAAACCGGCATGCTGGGTTCGGCAGAAAATGTTTCCGCGGTGGCTGAAGCGGTGAAAAAATATAATCTCAAACTTATCTGCGACCCGGTGATGATCTCCACCTCTGGCAGAAAGCTGATCGATGATGATGCCATTGAAGTGCTTGCTTCTGAACTTTTGCCCAAAGCTCTCTGGATTACTCCCAATATCCCTGAGTGTGAATTTCTGCTGGGTAAAAAATTCGATACGCCCTCTGATATGATACAGGGGGCAAAGGCGCTTGCTGACAAGTTCCGCACCAATGTGCTTCTCAAGGGAGGGCACGATGAAAAAAGCAAACGCGCCACGGACTTTGTCTGTTACAAGGGCGATTTGTTTACCGTCTCCTCCCCAAAAATCAAGCTGCCTTCCTTTGCTTCCCACGGTACGGGGTGCACCCTTTCGGCGGCAATGGCGGCAATGACCGCTCTGGGATTTTCATGGAGCGATGTGATACAGGATGCCAAGGCCTTCGTTTTCGGTTCACTCCGGGAAAATGTGGAAATAGGGAAAGGGATCTTTGCCATGTATCCCCCCGTTGAGGATTCTCTTGAACTTATTGAAATGGAGCGTATTTCCTCCGCCAAAAGCTCAAAAGGATCCCCCAGATGAAATACCTGACCGTTTGGAAAATTCTCTTTCTGATGCTCACGCTCCTGACCGTTTCAGGAGCAAAGCACACGGTCATCCTCAAGGGGAAAGTTTACCGCCATGCAGGGGCAACTGCAAGAGAGCTGGGATGCGGTTACTATTTTTCAGGGAAAAATTTCTATCTTGCCCGGGGAAAAGAAAACTTTTCTTTCCGGGCGGAACGGGCGGATTTCCGAATTTCCAACGTTTCTGTCGCCGGGAGTTTCCCCTCACGCAAAGTGGGAAACCACCTCTATCTGAGCGCAGTGGATGTGGACACCATACTGCGCCCCTTTTTTGCCACACGGCAAAGTCTCCGGCGCCACACTCTCCGGCGTATCATCATTGATCCGGGGCACGGCGGATTTGACCGGGGCGCCGCCGGGAAAAGGATCGTTGAAAAAACAGTGGTCCTCAAGATCGCGCGAAGAGTCGCCGAGATCCTCAAACGCTGCGGCTATGCCTGTTTTCTTACAAGGCGGAGCGATTACCTTGTTCCCCTGAATCAAAGGTGTATCATCGCCAATAGAAACAAAGGGGATCTTTTTGTATCGCTCCACTGCAACGCCAGCAAAGATAAACGGGCAACAGGAATAGAAACCTACTGCCTGACACCGGCAGGAGCTTCTTCCACAAATCAGAAAAAGATCCTCTATACCACCTTCAAAGGCAATGCCATGAACAGCAACAACTTTCTCCTTGCTTATGAGATACAGAGAGCACTCCTCCAAAGGACAAAGGGACACGACAGGGGCGTCAGACACAGCAGATTTGCCGTATTGCGGAATCTCAATATGCCCGGGGTCCTCGTTGAAATGGGTTTTGTTTCCAATGATGCCGAAGAAAGGAAACTGGCGACCCCCCTCTATCAGGAGCAGATCGCCCGTGCTATCGCTGTGGGCATTATCAATTATCACCGGAAAATCTACAATTCAAAGAGGTAATTTCAAAACTCCTCAAAATTGTCAAAGCGCCCTCTTCTTCGATCTGACAAAGGGAGCGTTTTTCCGCCTTCGCATAAAGCTACGGCGGGACAAGCGCCTGTTACCTTTCTCCCTCCGCATAAAGCTACGGCGGGACAAGCCAGGCAGCAAGTGCAAACTACCCTTTACAGCTCTTTGCGAATGGCATCGAAAGTCATTTTTTGAATGACTTTTGAAATTACCTCCAAAGTGATCCGCAACTTTGTTGAAAAAGTTGTTTTTTTATACAGTTCCCTCTTGAAAATATCTTTTAAGGTGTTATATTTACACAGTTTGATGTATACAAGAGGATACAAGTGCTGTGAAACAGGGGAACAACCTCAACTACAACAAGTACAGTCAGGTGGAGCATGAGTTGCGCCGCCGTATTCTTTCCGGGGAATTTTCCCCTGAGCAGCCCCTTCCCGGGGAAGAGCAGCTCAGAAAAGAGTACGGCGTCTGCCGGAAAACGCTCCGTAAAGCATTGGAAAATCTGCGTTCCCAGAATTATCTGCGCAAAAAGCAGGGGCGGGGCAGTTTTGTGATCCCCGACTCTGAAAGATGCCTGCTCCCCCGTGTTGCGGGCAAGCTCCGTCTCATGCTCCCTGCAGGAACAGTTTCAAGCAGTTTTGAAGCAGAGATCGCCGCAGGCGTCCAGAAGCTGGCACTGACCCGTTCTCTGGAAGTCTCTTTCGGTTCCCATAAAGACTCCTGTTCCTCACTGACAGACCTCTACCGGAACTTTGCCGTTGATGTTTTTATCTGGTGCGCCTGTGCCGCCCCCCTGCCGGAAGCCATTACCGCCCTTGCAAAATTGAAGATCCCCCAGATCCTCATTGATGAAAAGCTCCCCGGCACAGGAAGTGTCATTTATGACAGTGCTCCTGCATGGGATTCTCTTTTGCAGATGCTCCACGCCCAGGGGCACAGGGCACTGGGATTCATTGAGCGCCCGGAACCCCTCAAATGGGTCCGGGAAAGGCAGGCATCACTCCTTCGCAGCGCCCGCCGTTCCGGTATGACGGCGCAGATCTTTGCCGGGGACTTTTCCAAAAGTTCAGCCATCGTTCAGATCATGGAAAAAAATCCCTCCATTACCGCTTACATCTGTATTTCCCCGTGGAAGGAAAGTTTTCTCGAAGCCATTGAGAAGCAGCAGATCACAGTGCCTTCCATGCTTTCATGGGCTGAGTTCACCCCGGAAAAACTTCTTCCCGGGCCCCAGATCACTGCTATTTATATCCCTACGGAAGAGATGGGGTATCAGGCGGCACTTCTGGCGGCGGTCAACGATTTTTCAGAGAACCCCGAACCTGAAAGCGCTATCGGATGCTTTACCGTTGCCGGTATGACTACCGGAAAAGCTCCTTCAAAACTCCATTCATCACGATGAGATCAATATAAAGGAAAAACAAAATGGAATTTCTTTCACAAAACCACAAGGATTCCTGGAATTGCGCCCTTGAGATCCTGAAACCCACCGATGCCCAGCTGCAGCGGGGACTTGAGCTCCACAATGAGCTCTTTACCATGGATCACTTCGGATTCGTTCCCACCGCCGCAAGGACCCAGCGCTATGCAGAACTTTTTCACGCTCTGAAAGAGAAAAATGTGGGACAGCGTGAACTGCTCAAAAGAACTGAATTCATCATGTATGATGAGACTTGTTACGATCCCGGATGTGCCGATCTCTTTTGTAAGACTCTTGATGCTTCAGGACTCAATGCTATGATCGTCACTGTTGCAGAGGGGAAATCCCATATAGAAGACTTCAAGCGCATGGCAGCCCACACCCAGGTGCTGAGACGGTTCCGTGACAGAGTCGCCAAGGCTGACAATGCTGACGATATTGCAAAAATCAACGCCGAAGGCAAGATGGCTTTCATCTGGAGCGTCAACGGTCCCCCGCTGGCAGGGGAACTGCAGGATATGGAACAGGAACTGGATCTTATTGATGACTGGCGCCGTATGGGTGTCCGCCTTATGCATTTGACCTACAACCGCCGCAACTTCGTGGGCGACGGATGCGCCGAGGAAGCCAACGGCGGCTTGAGTGCTCTGGGCAAAGATCTGATCAAACGTCTCAATAAGTGCGGGATCATCGTTGACGTGCCCCATACCGGTCTGCGCAGTTCCACTGAAGCGGCACAGGTTTCCGAAAAGCCCATTATGGCATCCCACACCGGTGCCCGGGCGCTCCATGATTTTATCCGCTGTAAAGACGATGCCACTTTGAAAGCCATTGCAGATGGCGGCGGTATGGTGGGGGTCTTCGCCTATCCCGGAATGCTGGGGCTGACCAACGACATCAACGCCCTTATGGACCATGTGGAGTATATCTGCAAACTGGTGGGACCTGAGCATGTGGGTATCTGTACCGACAACCGCTATGCCCATAACTGGGAGGTGGATCCCCCTGAACTGCTCCACGGCTACAAGAATGCTGAATTCACAGGCAACAAGTGGTGGGGGAATTGGGCGAATTACCCCTACACCAACAACTCCGGCAAAACTCTTGCCAACGGCAGTCTCGCCTGGATCAACTGGCCCCTTTTCACCGTGGCACTGGTCTGCCGCGGCTTCAAGGATGAAGATATTGCCAGGATCATGGGGCAGAACTTCCTGCGGGTCTTCCGTGCCAACCAGATCTGATAAGCTTTGAAGGAACACTTCATGAAAAGCTCATTTTTTCTTTTTGCACTTCTGATGCTTCTTCTGCCCCTTGCAGGTCGGGAAAATCAGCACAAGGTGCTGCTGCCCCCTGAGATCGGCTATAAGAATCTGCGGACCGCTCTTTCTTTCGCCCGGGCATTTTACAAGAAGGGTGAGTTTCAAAAAGGTTTTGAGCTTTTCAGAAAGTGTTCCGGAGTCAAAGGCTTGAGCGACCTCTACAAAGCGGAGTGTCTCTGGTACGCAGGACTCTGTGCCGAAAAGGCTGGGGATTTGGAAAAGGCGAAACTCTGTTACGGGCAAGCTCTGCTCTGCAAAGGGGGAAAGTTCACCTCCAACGCCCGCAAAAGCCTTGACGCTTTTGAGAAAAACAACAATCTGCTCATAAACGGCAGTTTTGAGAAAGATATCCCCTCTCCGTGGAACAGAATGATCGATCAGGAGTATCTTCCTGAAAACAGCTGGCAGCGTGATGACTCCACGGCATTGCAGGGGAAATACTCTCTGCGTTCAAAAGGCAATGCCCCATTGGTGCTTATGACCGAGGGGTTCTGTACCCCCGGCGTCTTTTCCTGTGCCATGAAATCGGCACAAAAGGGGGGCAAGGTCAAAGTTGAAATCTTTTCATACGCCCGTTTTGTGCCCCAGCTGCTTGCAAAAAAGGAGTTTGCCCTTACTCCTCAATGGCAGCGGTACAAGGTGGCTCTCCCGAAAAAATATTTGAAATTTGAAACAGGGACCGCTCCCCTTTTCTGCCGCATCACCCCTGCGGGCAAAGAGACAGTGTGGATCGACTGCGTTCAGCTGGAAGAAGGGAGCTTGACCGCCTATAAAGAATATACGCCCCC
>JAFTIE010000122.1 GCA_017457065.1 Lentisphaeria bacterium | reverse complement strand
TGAACGCTGATTGAGTGAAGATGTGAAGGTGTGAAGAGTTTGCCTGCGGCAAACGTGAAGTGCGCCCTGACGGGCGTAAGGATGTGCAGTTTTTATGAATTTTTTTGAGGCAATACAACGGTAAAACACCTATTTGACAAGCAGCACTCACAAGGAGTTCGATCAAGGTAAAGACACTGCTGCACTCTGATTTCCGGCATCTATCTTTCATTTTATCTCCTTCGGCAGTTTTTTATTCAACAGAGGTAATTTCAAAAGTCATTCAAAAAATGACTTTCGATGCCATTCGCAAAGAGCTGTAAAGGGTAGTTTGCACTTGCTACCTGGCTTGTCCCGCCGTAGCTTTATGCGAAGGCGGAAAAACGCTCCCTTTAACAGATCGAAGAAGAGGGCGCTTTGACAATTTTGAGGAGTTTTGAAATTGCCTCACCACTCTTTGCCGAAAATGCGCTCCACATTGTCGTGGAGGATGTTGCGCTTGTCGGTGTCGCTGATTTTAGCGGCGACCACGCCGCCGATGGCTTGAAATTCATCAAACCAGGGCAAGTCGGTCCCGAAAATCAGTTTTTCTGAACCAACGAGAGCGCAGAGCTTTTCGATCATGCCGTTTTCTCCCGGCACGGCGGTCAACTCAAGATAGCTTTTATCTGAAGCTTTGACCACCTTTTCGGCGTATTCGTAATCGCCGAAAATGCTGTGTCCGTGGAAAAAGGTGATATTGGAGTATTTTTCCACCAGCTTGAGCATGGAAGGTCCGTCATTGTAATGTCCCCTGCCCCCCCAGGTGTGGTTGAGGACAGGCAGTCCCCGTTCCTGAGCAAAATCCAGAGCGTATTCGTATGCTTTGTCGGTCACATTGACTTTGTGATACCCTGCCAGCATCTTGATACCCAGGACGTAAGGACGCCACTTGTCGAACTGTGCAAGATCCTCTTTGATGATTTCAGGATAATGGGGATTGATCCCCACATAGAAACGCAAAGTGTCGGGGAATTTTTTGCAGATCTCAAACACATTGGCGTTGCGGTAAGCGGGCTCCCACAATGCGTAATGGTGGGTGAAGGCGAGTCTGGCGACACCGGCTCTTTTCAGATGAGCGACCATGTCGGCGGCTTCGCCCCGTTTGAAGTAGATGGCGTAATGAGGTCCCATGTGTCCGTGCATATCAAAAACGGGGAAACCGGGGTTGCCGTATTTCCAGCAGTGCTCTGCAATGGAGTTTTTTTCGTTCCAGACGCTCATAATTGGGCTCCTTTCAGCAGATTTTCAAGATTTTTTCCTGCAATGAGGGCGACTTTGTCGGCAGAAAGACCGGAGTATTTGAGCTGCAGCATACCGTTGCCCTGATTGTACTGGGGATAGTGGCTGCCGTAAAGGATCCTTTCAGCGCCGTACTCCTCTGCCAGATCGGCAATGCCTTCGGGGACCCAGTAGCCTGCGGTCTCAAAGTGGAATCCTTCGTAGTTCTCAAGAAGAGGACGGATATTTCTGTCACTGCCCCATTTGCCGTACATTTCAAGATAGATGCAGGTCAGTTTCGGGAACTCCTTCATAAAATCATACAGTTCTTTCCACCGTGCGGAAAATCCGTTGAGCAGCACCGGGATCTTTCTTTCGGCGGCAGCATCGAGGATCTTGCCCAACGTCAGACGGCAGGGAACATAACGGTGCTCCACGGGATAAAGGGTGATCGCACCGATGCGGTTTTCCTTGAAAGCGCCGAAAAAAGCATCCGGTTCCGGGAGTTCGTGACACTGGGAGGGGAGAATCGTCCACACTCCGGTCAGACGGTTTTGTGTATCCCCTTTGAGCAGATCCGCCAGAAAAGCGTTGCTGTAGGGGATGGCGATGTCGGTATTGATGTAACGCACCAGCGCCTTTTCAACGCCGGAGTAATCCATCTCAGCAAGAAGCGCCGGAGCATCGGCGGCGTACATGCCGCCATTCATAGGCATACCTATGGCGCAGTTGCTGTCAAAAAAGAAAATGTCTTCCATAAAAAGTGTTCCCTTGATTTATCTGCCGTATTCAGCCATGACCTTTTCAAAAGCGTCTGCGACCTTGTTGGTCTCTTCTTCACTGAGCATGAGCCAGTTTAGAGAAAGTGTAATGAGCTGTTCTTTAACGATTTTTTCGGCTGTTTTGTATGAAACCACACGGTAAAGCTCTTCGGGAACGCTCCACAATCTCTGGCGGAACATGAGATCGCCCCATCCGCCGGGTCCGCATCCCACACCTTCGGCACGGAGTGCGGCACAGAATTGTTCACGGGTGATGCCCTCTTTCAAGAAAGCCGTATCAAGAGTCATGGCGTACTGATAGTATCCCTGCAAAGAGACACGGCGCCCGGGGGATTGGACTTTAATGCCGGGAATGGCATTGAGTCTTTTCCGCAAAGTTTCGGCATTGCGGGCACGGAATTCCGTATCCTCTCTGAGAGTACGGAGCTGAGAGCGCAGTATGGCAGCCTGAAACTCCGTGATACGGTAGTTGTGGCTTATCATGCCCATGGGCGGGGGCTCAGTGGCCTTTCCCTGAACAGCACCGTACTGGTAGCCGATATGAGAGATCCTGCCCATAGCTTCCCCCAGAGCGGGGTCGTTGGTGATACAGGCGCCCCCTTCCCCGGAAGCGATGGTCTTGCTTTGCTGGAAGCTGAAAGAACCCACATCGCCGAGGGTTCCGGCATGTTTGCCAGCCCATTCACTGCCGTGGGCGTGGGCACAGTCTTCGATGACGTAAAGGTTGTGTTTTTTTGCGATCTCCATGATTTTATCCATATCCGCCATGGAGCCGTAAAGGTGCACAGGGATAATGGCACGGGTCTTTGGGGTAATGGCCTTTTCCACTTCAACAGGGTCGATGCAATATGTATCAGGTTCGATATCCACCACAACGGGGGTCGCCCCCACCACCACAACGGCAGTCCCCGTGGCAATCCAGGTGTAAGCAGGGACGATGACTTCGTCGCCGGGACCGATACCCAGCGCCTGCATGGCGACTTCAAGGGTGACGGTGCCGTTTGCCATCATGGCGCATGAGGCGGCGCCGGTATAAGCGGCGAACTCCTCATTGAAAGCCACTTCGTGTTTGCCGTAAAAGGACCAGGCGTGGCTCAGGTAGATCTCTTTGAGAAGTTCAGCGGTCTTCTCATCCGCAGGTGGCCAGACAGGAACATTTGCCTTTGCGGCAAATACCGGTGTTCCACCATCGATTGCAAGTTTACTCATAATAAAAACTCCCGTTAAAGTTACGTTGGATATAATCTATCCCATAAAAGGAATTTTTACAATACCTGATTCAAGCAAAAAATACATGGATCCTGCAATCTGTAAAAAAAAGTTCACCTCTCTTTCAGCTGCGGGATCCCCTGCATCCAGTTCCAGAAGGCTCCGGCGGAAGAAAAGCCCAATTCGTCTGCGATGACTTTCTGGCGCACCCCCCTTTTGAGAGCTTCACGCACATGAGCGATGCGGACAGCATTGATGAAGGCGCCCACACTTTCCCCTGTTTCTTTGAGAAAAACATGGGAAACGTGAGAAGGGCTGCATCCCGCCAGCGCCGCCAGATGAGTGATGGAACATCCATTGCCTATGCGGCTGCGGATATAGGATTGCAGAAATGCGGAAAGTGAAGACTCCGTCAGGGCGGGCAGCAGCCCCTGCGATTGGAGTTCAAATTCGTTGAGGAGCAGTTGACAGGGAAGAAGCATAAGCAGATCACACAAACTTTCATCGCCGGACTTTTCCAGCTGCTTCCAGCGTCTGAGGAGCAGTTCTTCAAGGTACAAAGGAAATGTGACAGGATTGTTTTTGAAAGGAACACTGCCGTATTTTCCCCCTTCCGTAACTCTCAGCACCATGCCGTACATGGCGGAGCCTTTCATGCAGTGGATCCACAAATGGAGCAGATCATGGTCGCAACAGGTATATCCCATGGAGTGCACAGATCCGGGGGAGATCAACCCCACGGTCCCCGGCACAAAGTCGTAGACAGAGCCGTTCATCATGTAACGGCACTCCCCCTGCAGAGCGATAAGTATTTCCCGCAGGTCGGCATGGGAACTGGGAGTGAATTCATTTTCGTCCCATGTTTCCCCCTGAGGCGTCAGAGAGCTGATGATCTTTTTGACAGCGGGGATTTCGATAACAGTTTCCATACCTTTTCAAGATTCCTTTCAAGTACGACGATCCTAATATACAGTGACTCATCGTCTCTTTCAATGGATTTAAGATTTTTTTTGAAAAAAACAGGTATTTCATTGCAGAAAATCCGTTTCCCGTCTTGAAAAAGATCTTTTACGGTGCTACAATATACCGGTGTTATCATTGTATTGAAATATAAAGGTTTGCCATGAGCGAAATAAAAGTCGTTTCCTATAATGTCCACTCCACCATCGGCATGGATGGAAAAAGTGATTGTGCCCGCCTTGCCGGTGTCATCAGCCAAATGGATCCCCATGTGGCAGGTCTTCAGGAGCTGGGGGTTTACACCCGCCGTGTCCCTGATGTGGACGCTCCTCTTGAGATCGCCCGCCACACCCGGATGAACTACCTTTTTTCCCGCTCCCTTGTGACCACAGAACAGGGGGGGGAATATGGTGTGGGTGCCTTTTCTGTCTATACCATGGAAGTGAAAGCGCGCCTTCTTCTTCCTACGCCTGAGGGTGCCGAACCCCGTTCCGCCTTGATCGTCAAGGTCAATGCGCCTGCTCCTTTTTACTTTGCGGTCTGTCACTTTTCCTTTCAGGGAGAGTTTGAGAAGAGCGAATTTTTCCGCACCATAAGTGCCAAGCTCATTACCGACACCATCATCGACAACAAATTCTACCCCTGCATCTGGACGGGGGACTTCAACACCTTCAAGGGGACAGACACATTGGCGTATATCCGCAAACACTGGCTTGTTGCCAATGATCTTGATCCCGCCACCCCCACCTGCGTCTGTTCCATGAGCCGGGGAGAAGAGCAGATCGACTTTATCTGTGCATACCCCAAAGAAAGTTTTGAAGTCAAATCTTTCAAAGTCTTTTCTGACCGTGAAGCTTCAGACCACAATCCCGTTACGGCGGTGCTTGAGCTGAAGGAACAAAAATAAAACAAGAAGAGGAGTTTCTGAAAATGAGAAGAGTTTTTACAGTTGTTTTTGCCATGTTTTGCTGCGGTATCCTCTGCGCCAGTCCCTACGGACGCGCTCTGAAACAGGCACGGAAAGTTGCCGACCAGAAACACCGGTATGATGAGCCCCGCCGTCCCCAGCCCCGGAAACCTGCTCCTGTGGATGAATTCAGCAGGATCTGGGGTCAGATGAACAGTGTTATCAGACAGCACAAAGGCTATCTCCCCGGTCCCGCCGGTGTCGCCGGACTGCGTAAAATTTGCGGTCCCGGAAGAGTTTCCCCTGCTCTGCTGAAGATCAATGATTTCGGCAAACTTACCGAAAGAAACTGTGCCTGGGCTTATGTGGGGGGCGCTGTGGGCGTTTTGCGTTCACTCCCCAAAGGCGGAAATTTCCCCATTCTCTTTGCCAAGCCCGCACCCGGCGTCCGTCAGATCAAGGTCCTTCTTGCCGACGGTCAGGTGCGTATGGTCGATGCCCGCCAGGTCCGCAACTGCACTGATGTGGTAAGCGTTCTGCGCCGGGAATCCCGTCACGGCAAACATCCGGCATGGAAAAATTTGAGTATTGCCGCAGGTCAGATCGACCGGGCACGCAGATAAAAAAAATCAGGAAAGGAACATTTGTCATGTTCGCAGAAAAAAATGGAAAATTCCAGATCCGCCCCGCCACGGGCGCTCAGGTCAAGATCGCTATTGCCGGTGACGTCTGTCCCCACAAGAGCGCTGAAAGTTATCTTCTTGAAGGCAACGCCTCCAAACTTCTGGCTGGTATCAAGCCTGCTCTTGAAGATGCCGATTTGCGTATCGTCCAGTGGGAAACGGTCATTTCCGACACCCCCGATCCCATCACCAAATGCGGTCCCAATCTCATCGTCAAACCCGGTTGCGAATCCTTCCTAACTGAAGGAAAATTTGACATCGCCCTCATGGCGAACAACCACACCGGTGACCACGCCGCCGCCGGGGTCCTCTCAACCATGAAGATCCTCAAAGAGACCGGTCTCATGACCGTGGGTGCCGGTACAGACGCCGCCGATGCCGCAAAACCTTTGCGTTTTGAGAAGAACGGTATCAAATTCAGCCTTATCAACATCTGCGAGATGGAGTTCGGTACCGCCAGAGAAGATTATCCCGGTGCCAACGCTATGCAGGAGTTCAAGGTCCCCGGTCAGATCGCCGAAGAAAACAAAGTCAGTGATTTTGTCATTGTGGTGATCCACGGCGGAAACGAGTACAACCCCATCCCCAGCCCCCGGATGAAGAACCTTTACCGTTCTTTCGCCGCCGCCGGTGCCAAGCTGGTCATGAACATTCATACTCACTGCCCCCAGGGTGTTGAGGTCATCGACGGTGTGCCCATCGTCTACTGCCCCGGCAACTTTTTCTTCTCTGACGAGGATGAATTCAACCCCGCCAGCTTCTGGTGGAGCGGCTATCTGCCCAAGTTCACCTGTGACAAAAACGGTGTCTCTGAAATTGAGATCACCCCTTACGTTTACTCCCCCGATCCCTGGAAGATCGAAGCTTTGACAGGAGCCCAGCGCCAGTGGTATCTTGAGTATATCGACAAGATCAGTTCTCTCATCGACGCCGAGGGAGATCATCTTTATGATATCTGGTGTGCCTACAAGTACAAGACCCCTCTGTGGTGGGTCCAGAACGCCCCTGCCGAAGCGCTCCTTGCCGACATCGAAGATGCCGATGCGCTCAAGAAATTCCCGCCCATCCGTCACATGCTGACCTGCCAGTCCCACTGTGAACTGACCAGAAATGTGTTCCTGCTTCTGGAACAGAAAAAGATGAGCAAGATGATCGAAGAACTGCCTTACCTCACCGAACTGCGTACCGCACGTTTCGCCGAGCAGCAGGCATAACAAACAGCTTCTTCCCCGCCGCAGGAAACAAAGCCTGCGGCTTTTTTGTTGAGCAAAAAAAAGGCTCTGACAGATTCCCCTTACACAAAAGGAGCTGTCAGAACCTGACTTTTTCAGACCTTTTCCGGGTTTCCCCGGAAAAAACTCTTACATGTTCTCGATCAGGCGGCGGAAATCTGCCACCATGGATTTAAGATCCTGAGAAACTTTGATGCCGCCTGCCAGACACATGAATCCGGCAAAACTGGCGCAGCGGGCAATGGAGATCATCTCTTTGATCTCAGCGCCGCCCCGTGCAAGTTCGGTCACAGTGCCGTCGGGCAGGATGTCGTTGATATCCAGCTGACGCATGGTCTTGATGAAACGCCCGCTGCGGTAGATGGTGAAAGCACGCTCCCCAGCCATGACAAAGTTGGCAGGGTTGAAGCAGATCCCGCAGTCGGCGATCTTCTCTTTACGCCGTGCCAGCGCGGCATTGGCAGCTTTGCTGGTCAGATTGGCGTTGAAGAAATCAACGGCGATACCTGCAGCGGCACAGGCGGCGGCAGCTTCACCTGAAGCGGAAAGGGGCAGGATCACGCGGGCGATACCGGCAGCTTTCACTTTGGCAGCGAAATCTTCACATTTGTCGGGTGCGGCAAAGGCGCGCAGAGCGCTCACTTCGATGCCGTCGGCGGCAAGTTCAGCCACAGCGGCGGTCAGTTTGTCAGCAGGCATGGAGGCTGCGGGGACTCCCTGAACAAAGTCAAGTTCAATGAATTTCACACCGGCAGCCTTGCACTTTTCGACCATCTCAGGGACATAACGCCCCGCCAGACGGGAGGAAACGGTGAGTTTAAAATCCTCTTTGCTGAAGAAGTCGCTCATAAGAGCCGCCCGCTGTCTGACACAGTCCTTGCATCCGGGATTGTCGCAGAGGATGAAGGCAGGATCTGCCGCTCCCAGTTCCATACCGCACTCCCACATGCCCTTGGCATCGATGAGGCGCACCTGAGAGTTGCCGATACGGGTCTGTTTCATGGCGCCCCGGGCTTTCAGCTGGTGGTCAAGAGCGATGAAATCCCGGTGGGGTCCGGGATAGTATTTCCAGGTCTTGTTGATGGTCTCGCCTTCGGGAGTGGTGTACTCCCGGGTGGTGGAGCCCAGATAGGCAAGGCGGAGTTCCGCTTCAATGCCGTGGAGAGAGGTGTTGCGGTCCTGATCCACACCCATAAGGCAGACATAGCCGCCCTTGTCGGCAAGGCGCTTGAAGGGAGTCCCTTCGCCGTGGCAGCTGACAGGTTTCCAGTGGTCACGGCAGAGCTCTCCGGCATCTTTGCCCAGAGCGGCGACAGTGCCCACGGGACAGGGGCTGACCACAGCACCGGGACGGTTTTTCAAGGTGGTGGTAAGGATCCCCAGATCACCGAAAACGGGAACGAGGAGCGTTCCTTCACTGCCGATGGTCTCAAGGAAGGCGTCGATAACGGCATCGGGACCGCCTTCAACATGTCCCAGACTGTAGAGTGAGCTGTGGAGCAGAACCAGATCCCCCTCTTTCAATCCGAGAGAGCGCAAACCGTTGATGATTTCCTGTTTGGTCATAGTATTTTTATTCCTTGTTTTCAGAGAGAGTCGGTCAGTTTGCGCATGGCGTCAAACTGCTCTTCGATGGAGGCAACCAGTTTCAGCTGGGTGCGGCAGCGATCAAGATTGTGTCCGGGGCGTTTCACCTTGAAGTAAACATCGCCTGAGAGGTAGTCAGTCAGGAAGCGGATACCGATTTCCATGGTAATGAGCTTTCCGGAGAAGGGCAGAAGGGATTTTTCCAGAGGATTGAGGAACTTGCCTGCGGCGGAAAGATATCCGCGGAGCAGAGCTTCAAACATCTCAAAGCGCATACGCACCTTGCTGAGATCGGTCTCATCCTCAGCGGCGGGGCTGGTTCCGGTGCGGACCATGTCACCGAAGTCGTAGTGGGGCAGACCGGGCATGACGGTGTCAAGGTCGATGACGCAGATACCTTTGCTGGTGGCATCGTCAATAAGGACGTTGTTCAGCTTGGTATCATTGTGGGTGGTGCGTTCCACGATCTCGCCTTTGGCTTGAAGATCAAGAAGCAGTCCGCAATCCTTTTCCCGTGCCATAATGAAGTCCACTTCTGCGCTCACCTCTTTGAGGCGTCCCACCTTGTCGGCGGCAATGGCTTCTTTGAGGGCTTCAAGGCGGGAAACGGTGTGGTGGAAGTTGGGGATCGTCTCAAAGAGACGACCTTCCATATCGGCAAGGTAGTTCTGAAATCTGCCGAAAGCGGCAGCAGCCTCAAAGGCTTGAGTGTCGTTTTCGATGATGTCGTAGGTGCGGGCTTTATCCACAAAGATGTAGCTGCGCCAGAAGTTGCCGTCGGCATCACGGAAGAAGGGTTTGCCTTCAGCGTTGCGCAGAGGGGTAAGGGTCTTGTCTGCGGAGTCGGTGCCGGCAAGTTTTTTGCTGATGTGAGAGGTGACACGGACAAAGTTATCCATAAGCTCTTCGGGCTGCTGGAAGATGGAGGTATTGACCCGCTGGACGATCAGGGTATTCTTGTCAGTTTCCACCTTGTAGGTGTCGTTGATGTGACCTGTTCCGTAGGGGATACCTGAAACAAATTTTCCGGCACCGGTAAAACCGTTGCACACAGCATTGAGATCGTGAGCCATTTTTTGCTCCTTTCCTGATTTTTTTTGAATATCGGAGTTAATTTTACAATCGCTGTTTAATATAGCACACAAAAGTTGCAAAGTAAATGGAAAAATCTCTTCTACAGATGGATTTTTACCTTTTTACCTCTTGCAAACTCTTTCAAGAGGCTGTATTTTATGACAATATCATTTCTCTGAAATTTTAAGGAAAACGTTTTATGAACTTCGGTGTCCGTAATTTTTTTGCCGGTTTTTCCATCACGCCTGTGATCGGTAATGGTCGCCCCTGTGATCTTTACGAGTGCGGGGAAGTTGTCCCTGTCACCCTGGAACTCAAGGGGCAAAAAGAAGAGACAGACCAGATAACGCTTCTGATCGACGACAATGAAGGCAAGGTCACTGAACGGAGCTTTTCAGCCACAGAGCCCATCACCTTTGAGGTGGAGCGTTCCAGCCCGGGATTTGTGAACTTCAAGGCAGAGTGGCACCATAAAGACGGCAGCGTGACCAAACTGGAGCGCTCCGTGGGATTTTCTGTGGAAGAGATCAAAGCGGAACCTGAGCCTGAGGATTTTTATTCCTTCTGGAAAGAACTTTTTGACGAAGCTTCAGCTCTGCCGGAGCCGCCTCAAATGTCCCCTCTTAATACAGAGTTTACTGCGGAAAAAAATGATCTTTATGAACTGGCAGTTCCCACTTTGAACGGAAAAACCGTTTACGGGTATCTTTCCATCCCCAAGGCTCCCGGGAAATATCCCATTATGGTGGGTTATCCCGGCACGGGACCTGCTGCAGGGATACGCCCCTCCTTTATTTATCCGGACGCTATCAGCTTGTTTATGGAAGTCCACACCTACCGCCCCATCCCCCATGAACCCCGTGAGGAAACCATCGCCCGGGCGGGATGGTACAATCCCTTTTCCTACGCAGTGCAGGGCATTGAGAGCCGGGAGAGCTTTTTCTACCACGACATTCTCCCCGGTATACACCGTGCCCTTGACTTCATTGAGAAACTCCCTCAGTACGACGGCAGAAACATAGGATTTTTCGGTTCCAGTCAGGGGGGATGGCTTTCCACCATGATGGCGGCGTTCCACCCGGAAGTTTCGGCAATGTTCCTCAATGTGCCCGCCTTCACCCAGTGGAACGGATTCAACTCCGTCCGGGTCAATGTGGCGCAGCACAGCGATGATCCCGAATATGAAAAACGCGCAAGGGAAACGCTGCGTTATTACTCCTCAGTCCATGCGGCACGGTACACCGATGCGACCGTTGCCATGACCGTGGGCAGGATCGACCCCATCTGCCCCCCCGCAAGCGTTTATGCACTCTACAACCGTTTCCCCGGCAAAAAGGTGATCTATCACGAAATGGATATGCGCCACGAATGCCGGGATTCATGGACTGAAGGTGTCAAAGCGCTCCACGATCATCTTACTGGTCAATAAACAAATAAACGCACCTTCTGTAAGCAAAACAGAAAGAGCGCTCTAAAAAAAAGCATCTCACTTTTGGGGATAAAGATAGGCAGCGCCTTTGAGGGTCAACTGCCCGAGAGTTCTGCTGCCGAAGTGTCCGTCAACAAAGAGCAGATTGGCGCTTTTCCGTCCCAGATGCCGGAAATCCACAGCACTGGTTCTGTTGCTCAAAAGAGAGAAAGGATAAGCTGTCGCTGCAACGATCCCGTATCCTGTAGTACTGATCACAAAGTCGGCAGACCAATTTGCGGAGTCGGTCGCATACATTTTCCCTGCGGGATTCCTGACCTGAGTCGGTTTCTGAGCATAATCACTCCCCTTCATACAGGACCGGATGTAGAAATTGGGATTGACATTGAGCACGATGGATTCCCCGCCTGTGGCATGATGGAGAAAAGCCTGAGGACAACTCATGACACCGGCAGTTTTCAAAGTGATGTTGGCTGTATCAAGATAGTACATCCCGTAGACACCTCCAAGATTCACCCGCTTTTTGACGATCTGGGGAGCAATGTAATACCCGAGCTGGGCGTACCATTTACGGGCACTGTTGGGACCTTCGGGGAATGTGCCTGCGTTGTCATCGACATAGTGCATCATGCCAACTCCGTACTGCTTCTGATTGGCAAGGCACTGGGTGGATTTGGCACGGTCCCGCGCCTGCTGCAAAGCGGGCAGCAGCATAGCGGCAAGAATGGCTATTATTGCAATTACAACAAGAAGCTCTATTAAGGTGAAGCTGTACAGCTTCACCTGCCCATGGGCAGGTGAAAAAACTTCTTCCCTGCCATAAACACGATCACAGCAGAGATGTGATCTTTTCACCAACAATTCTATAAGAGTAAAACAAGGCAAACACTTCTTCTTCATCATTTTCTCCTGTTTGTAACATTTACTCCTGTCTTCCGTTACTATACACTCCCCCCATGAAAAATACAAGCAAAATATTCAAAAAAGCCAATTATCGGAGAAATTTCTGCTTGCTTTAAACACACCGCAGAAGTATATTAAACAGATGCAACCCGATATTGGATATATAATCGAAAGGAATGACCTTATGAGCCGTGAACGTTGGAGCTGTGAAAAAGCGTGGGAGTGGTACAACAATACCCCGTGGCTGAGGGGGTGTAACTTTCTGCCCTCCGACTGCTGCAACCGTATCGCCTTCTGGCAGGAGCTGGACTTTGAAAAACATCTCGAAACCTGCGACAGGGAGCTGCAGCTTGCAAGCTCCATCGGATACAATACCATCCGTGTGATCCTTGAACACATCGTCTACGCCGAAGAACATGACTCTTTCATGGTCCGTTTTGAGAGATTTCTTGAAGTCGCCGCCAAAAACAATATTTCCGTCATGGTCTGTTTCGGCAACGACTGCACCGTGCCTAAAAATGCCGCCTACCGGGCGCCCCATATAGGGGTGCAGGAGTACGATTGGGGCTATCACGGCGGCAGAAAGAACTCCCCCCACGGCAGCAATCCGGGTGCCATAGGATTCAGTATCCTCGACGAACCCGATACCGCCAAAGTCTTCTTTGACATGGTCAGTGAAGTCATCAGCAAATACAAAGATGATAAGCGCATCTGCGTCTGGGATCTTTTCAACGAACCCGGCAACAACAACCGCCATGAGATCTCCGTTCCCCATGTTCAGAAGATCTTTGATGTGGCAAGATCCTGTGATCCCTCCCAGCCCTTGACATCAGGAGTCTGGGCTGGCTGCCAAAATTTCAAAGCGGCAGAAAAGGTGGCTCTGGAAAACTCCGACGTTGTCAGTTACCACTGCTACGGCAGTTACCATGCCAATATCTACTACATCTCCAAACTGCGGAAGCACAACCGTCCTCTGCTCAATACCGAATGGCTCCACAGACCTTTCCACGACACCGTTGAAGAGATGTTCCCTCTCTTCTATCTGGAAAAGGTGAGCTGCTGGAACTGGGGATTTGTAGCGGGCCTTTCCCAGACCTACGAACCCTGGGAATCCATGTGGCGGCGTATCGACGCCGGTGAGGGGGGGAATATCGACGTCACCAAGTGGCAGCACGACCTTTTCCGCCCCAGTCTCCACCCCTACGACCCCAAAGAGATCGAAATCATCAAGCAATTCTGCCAGTACGCTGATGAGGATTGGGCAGAACGTCACTCCTGATCCTGACCTTTTCTCAAGCTCTTTGAAGTATTCTTTTATTTCAAAGAGGTAATTTCAAAAGTCATTCAAAAAATGACTTTCGATGCCATTCGCAAAGAGCTGTAAAGGGTAGTTTGCACTTGCTACCTGTAAGGTAACAGCCGAAAACGCTCCCTTTATCAGATCGAAGCGAGGGCGCTTTGACAATTTTGAGGAGTTTTGAAATTGCCTCTCAAGGAGCTTTTTTGTGCTCACATTTACGGAGTTGTTGCAGGAAGTCAAGTTAGTTCAAAATAACAAAAAACTTTCATTTAAAACACAAAGGGAACTTCGATACCTCAATTCCGGGGGCTGCTTACCGGAATTTCCCTCAGAGGTTTCAAAGTTCCGCTTCGTGTTAGTTAAAACTAATTTGTTGCTGTGATAATATAATCCCAACTTTTTGAAAAAGCAAATGGTATATTGAAAAAAAATGGATTTTTTTTATGAAGAGGTAATAGTTAGGCGGCGATGCCAAAGAAACCTTCATACTTCAAAGGCGTTTTGAAATTGGCTCAACGAAAAAGGAGACTGCAAGATCCTTGCAGTCCCCCTTCAGGTTCAAGCGGTGTTGAGACCGCTTCTTTTTATTTGCCGAAGAAACGTTTCAGCAAACCTGTGAAACCGGCGCCGTGGCGGGCTTCATCTTTTGCCATCTCAAAGACGGTATCGGCAATCGCGTCGTAGCCCAGTTCACGGGCGCGTTTGGCGAGTTCCAGCTTGCCGCTGCAGGCACCGCCTTCAGCTTCGGAACGCAGTTCCAGATTGCGTTTGGTGCAGGGAGTCACCACTTCGCCCAGCAATTCTGCGAACTTGGAGGCGTGTTCAGCTTCTTCAAAGGCGTAGCGTTTGAAGGCTTCTGCGATCTCAGGATATCCCTGACGGTCCGCCTGACGGCTCATGGCAAGGTACATACCCACTTCGCAGCACTCACCGTTGAAATTGGCACGGAGACCTTCCACCACCTCAGGAGCGATCCCGTCGATGGAGGCGATCTTGTGTTCGATAGCCCACTTGACTTCTGTGGATTCCTGTTTCACAAACTTGGCAGCAGGAGCCTTGCACTGGGGGCAGTTGGCAGGAGCTTCAGTACCTTCGTGAACATAACCGCAAACACCGCATACGAATTTAGCCATTTTATTTTCCCTTTCCTGTTAAGGTTTTGTTTTTACTGTTTTGTATTGACTACAATTATAAAATAACTCCAATATTTTAAAAATGCAAGTGCTTTTTCAAAAAAAAATTAAAAAAAATCAATTTGAGGGGGCAACTGTACAAGTTCCCCTGAAAAGATCGGGGAATCCCCCCTTGCCGCAGAGCCGTTCCGGCTGGGAAAGGAGGGGAAACAGGGTTAGAAGTTCTTTCAAAACGGCATCATCCATCCGTCTGAACCGTGGCGACAGGAGCAGCGTGAACCTTGCCGCCTTGTGCTCTTTGAGAAACTGCCGCAGCAAGGTGATATCCTCTTTGAAAATCACCTGCACCACATCCTTTTCAAAGAAAAGCCGGGGCATTTGCTCAGGGAGGTAAAAAACATCGGTGACAATGATTTTTTCTGAAGCTCCAAGCAATCTCTGCTCTATGGCGTGGGACTCTCCCGAAACCCGGAACAGAGCAAAAATGCCGTAGAGCTGGATGGTGACACTCAAGAGCACGGCTCCACAGGGGAGAAGCTGTTTTGCGTTGAAACCCCCTTTGAATTTGGGAATACCCATCAGACGGAATCCCGGGAAACTCAACCAGAAGAGCAGGGGCAGTATGATGAGAAAGTGACGCGCTCCCCAGACCAATCCTACATCGCTGGCTGTCATGAGAGGGGGAACCCCCACTATATAAAGAAGCGCCACCAGAGCCGGGAGCCTGAAACGGCGGCAATGGAGAAAGCCGTTCCAGTTGACCAGAAATCCCGCCGTGAGGGGCGTTGCCGTCAGGAGCCCGGTGAGGCAGGAGGCGGCGTAAACCGTGTTGCTCTGCAGCCAGACTCCCGGAATGAGGAGGCACATTGCCCCCAGATAAATAATAAGTGCGGTGTACTTGAAACTCAACCACTTTTTAAATGCAGGGGCAGCTCCTGCGGCAAGGGGGAGCAAGGCGCTCCAGACCAGATAATTGAAATTGCTGTTTGCCCATCCGTCAAAGCGGAAGAGGTGGTGGTAACAGTTGAAAAAGAGGGCTTTCAGTTGGGTGAAAAGTGAAAAGCCGGCATTGTTGTTGAGGTAATAATATTTGCCGTGATTACCCAGAAAGTGACCGTGCACGCTCCATTGAAAGCCCCATAGAGGCAGAGCCGCCCCAAGAAAACCTGCACCGAATTTCAGAGCTTCCTGCCATTTGCCGCAGCAGAGAAGTGCCGCCCCCATGGCGCCGCCGAGGAAATAGGCTTCTTCACGCATGATAAGGGAAATTCCCAACAGAGCACCGGAAAGAAGAAATCTTCTCTTTTCAGCAAGAAGCAGCGCTCCGAGGCACAAGCAGACGCTGGGAGTCATTTCCCACAAAAGAAGTGAATAGAAAAACAAAGGCGTACTCAAAAGCAGCAAGGGAGGCGGAATGTGCCAGAAGTGCCACGCCATGAAAAGCAGCAGCAAGGTGGCAAGGAGAGGAAAGAAAAGAGTTCCCCGCTCTCCGAAAAGTTTGTAAAAGGGGACTGTGATAAAACTTAAATATTCAGGGTAAAAGGAGACGGCTCCACCGGGGACTTTGATAAAGTGAAATCCCCCTGTGGGAAAAAGCTCAGGGAAAACATGCTTGATAACAGTACCTTCGCCCTTGGCAAAGTTCCGCATCATAATGTATTTATTGCCGTTGTCGGTGATCCAGACTGCGCCGGGCTTGAGGACGAAAGCACACCCCAGAAGCAGTAAAAATGCCGCACCGCAGTAGAATACGGTACGGCACTTGTTTGTCATGAGAGATCCTCAAACAATCAGCGCTTGATAAAAGCGCCGCAGCCTTCGGGGATCACATCGCCTGCAAGAGCTTCGCCCTTCCAGTCAAAGACCTGTGCACCGGGGAGGGTAACAGGTGCGTAGGACATGTTGAGGACATATCCGGACTTTTGGGGGAGCTCCGGCAAACGCAGAGGATCAGTGACAATGGCGATAAAGTCGGACTTTGCTTCGCCTGTGGCACATCCCAGCTGACCGCCGGTGTAGTCGAACTCCCAGTGTGTCTCTCTGAGCCACCAGGAGTTCTTCTGATAGAAACCGATCCAGAAACGGCAGATCGCTTCGGCTTCGCTACTCAGGTCGGCAAGCTCAACAGAGAGCATGGGCACACCTGCCATCATGGCAATGAAGTGGCGTGAAATATTCACCGGCAGTTCGTCAGCGGGCCAGTAAGCAGGGTCCGCATGGACAGGGATACCGTCACCCAGCGCCAGACGGATCTGAGCAATGCGCCGCAGATTGAGCAGAAAGTCAAAAGGCGCATCTCCTGCCCTGAACTGGGTCCCGCAAGCCAGCATCCGGGGAACGGCGTAGCTCTGGCGGAACTCGATCAGGGCATCTGCCTTGCACTTGCGTATACGCTTTGAAAGCTCGGCGGTGAAGGCATAACATGCCTCTGCTCTGGGTTCCTCAAGGTTGGGATGGATCTGGTCAAGGAAGTCCACTTTGAGACCGTCAAGATCATAATCACGCATGAGATTTTCCATGAGATCCAGCATGATCGCTCTTGCTTCGCTGTTTTCAGGAGCAAGTTTGTAGTAGCCTTCCAGATACTCTCCGAAAAGAGCTCCGGGGATATTTTTGAGTTTTTCATACATGGCGCTGTGGTCGCCGATAAGATAAGGGGCGACCCAGAGCATATATTTCAAACCGAAACTCCTGACCTCTTCAACATGTTTTTTGAAGTCGGGGAACTTGGTGGTATCCACCTGCCAGTCACCGATCTTTTCGTACCATGTGGAGATGGTGGTGGGACTGACCCGTTTCATGTCAGGGTAGCACCATCCGTCGTCAAGGATAAATGTTTTGAATCCCAGATCCGCTGCCTTTCTGGCGATGTTTGTACACCACTCCTGAGTCATGGCGCCGTGAACGGCATACCAGGTACAGAAGACAGGCTCCCAGACGAAACGGGGAAATTCACAACTGATACTGCTGAGGTTTTCGCGCCACAAGGGGATCTGCTCCTGCCAGGGGCGGGCGGCAACATCAAACCAGAATTTAAAATCGGGAACAGCTTCAGGAGAAGCGATCTCCCAGGTGATATCATAACACCCCGTTTCCTGATTCATCTTGCCCGAAAACCTGCTGTCGCAGTCGCAATCGACCAGTCCCACTGCCAGTTTGCTGATACCTGCTGTGTTGAAAAAGACCACAAAGGGCATCCCCCGCTGGGCGGCAAAGGTACTTTCCATGGTCCAGGGGATACGCTCGCCCACAGAGGGCATGAAGCTGTGCCAGTAAGAGTGGACATCAGCAATTGAACAGGAAAAGGTGATGGTTCCCCCTTTGGCATTACCGGTCACCACGGGGAGCATATCCCGCATGGCTGAGGACTCAACACATCTTGTTTCTGTAAAGTTTGTGGTAATTTTCATTTTATTCTCTTCCGCAACATTTTTTGTATTTTTTGCCGCTGCCGCAGGGACAGGGATCATTTCTGCCCACTTTGGGTTCTTCACGGTAATAAGGAACCTGGATCTCAGGCTCTGCTTCTCCATATCCCTGATCCATCACAGAACCATTTTCCATCCCCATTCCTTCCGGAGGCATCATGACGAACTCTCCGTCGGGATTCTGGGCGAACTGCTCCATGATTTGATGCTGCATTTCAATGGGCATGGCGTTGAACATCTCTTCAAAGGACTCATATTGATTGAGAGTCACAACGAAAAGATTCTCAGCCACCTGTTTGTAAATGCGGTCCATCAGGTCCTTGAAGATGTTGAAGGCTTCGTTCTTGTATTCCACCAGAGGATCTTTCTGGGCGTAGACCCGGAGCGACATGCTGGAACGCAAGTTATCCATGGCATAGAGATGCTCCTGCCACAGCTTGTCAATGGCTTCAAGAACGGTCTGACGGCGCAGATAGTCCAGATCTTCAGGATCATCTGAAGCGTGACTGTCAAGCCATGCGCTTTCCAGACGGTTGACGATCTGCATGGTCAGTGCCGCAGGATCATTGAGCTGACGGGTGGCTGTGCCGATACCGTCAGTCAATTCCTCAGGCTTGATATCCAGCGGGAAGATCATACTCAGAGCGGCAGCCAGTTTGGCGGTGTCGAATTTGCCTTCCTTGTCCCCTTCAAGGCGGAGTGAAGCCACATTCATGACTTCAGCCTCAACGACCTGTTCGATAATGCCGAAAAGCACATCGTGGGGCGTTTCAGAAAGCAGTGCATCTTTGCGCAGTGCGTAGATGATCTCGCGCTGTTTATTCATCACATCGTCAAAGTCAAGGGTCCGTTTACGGATCCCGAAGTGCTGCTGTTCCACCCGGCGCTGAGCAGTCTCAATGGATTTGTTGAGCCAGGGGTGCTGAAGTTCGTCCCCCTCCTGCAGTCCGAAACGGTCAAAGATCTTGATGATACGGTCAGAACCGAAAAGACGCATGAGATTGTCTTCAAGAGAGACGTAGAACTTGGAGGAACCGGGGTCGCCCTGACGGGAACAACGTCCACGCAGCTGGCGGTCGATACGCCGTGAGTCGTGGCGGGAACTGCCGATGACATGGAGTCCGCCCAATTCGGCAACGCCGGGGGCAAGCTTGATGTCGGTACCGCGTCCCGCCATATTGGTGGCAACGGTGACAGCGCCGGGACAACCGGCATTGGCAACGATCTCAGCCTCACGCTGGTGATTTTTGGCGTTGAGGACGTTATGGGCGATCTTGCGGATCGTCAGCATCCTTGACAGGGTTTCAGAGTCTTCCACCGAGATGGTACCCAGCAGAACGGGCTGTCCTTTTTCGTGGCGCTCGATCACATCGTCAACAATGGCGTTGAACTTTTCACGCCGGGTCTTGAAGATGGAGTCGTTGTCATCCTTGCGGATACAGGGACGGTTGGTGGGAATAGTGATCACATCCAGCTTGTAGATCTGGTGGAACTCAGCGGCTTCCGTTTCCGCAGTACCGGTCATACCGGCAAGTTTGGTGTACATGCGGAAGTAGTTCTGGATCGTAATGGTCGCCATGGTCTGCGTTTCCTGTTCGATAGGAACATTTTCCTTGGCTTCCAAAGCCTGATGGAGTCCGTCAGAGAAACGGCGTCCGGGCATGAGACGGCCGGTGTGTTCGTCAACGATCAGCACCTTGCGGTCCTGGACCACATAGTTCACATCCTTTTCAAAGAGGCAGAATGCCTTGAGAAGCTGAGAAAGATCGTGGAGCTTTTCGCTCTTGTCGGCAAAGTACTCCTGGAACTCCTCTTTTTTCGCCACTTTTTCAGCGGCGCTCATGGAGCTGTCATTTTCGATCTTGCTGATCTCAAGAAGCAGATCCGGAACCACAAAGGCATCGGGATCATCGGGTTCGATAGCGTTTCTGCCCCTGGCGGTCAGATCAGCTTCGTGGGTTTTCTCGTCGATAGTGAAGTAAAGGTCGCTCTGGACCTCCTGCAGCATACCCCGGTTATTGTCACTGCGGACCTGAGATTCATAGCGGTCCAGTTCCTTGAGGACGCTGCCGTCTTCCAGAAGCCGGAGCAGCTGTTTATGGGTGGGCATACCGAAGCGCACCTGAAGCAGTTTCCGCAAAGCAGCTTCCAGCTCTTCATCAGAAGCGTTTTCGTTGGTTATGACCTCTTTCGCCTCTTTGGCAAGTCTGGAACAAAGCTCATTCTGCTTTTTGTAGAGAGAAGCCACTTTGGGCTGAAGTTCGGCATACTGGTCGGTCGCCATGGGCACGGGACCTGAAATGATCAGCGGGGTACGGGCTTCGTCGATGAGGATACTGTCGATCTCGTCAACGATGGCAAAGTAGTGATCCCGCTGGACCAGCTGGTCGGCGGCAGTCGCCATTCCCATGTCCCGGAGATAGTCAAAACCGAATTCACTGTTGGTACCGTAGGTGATATCACAGGCGTACTGGGCACGCCGTTCATCGGGAGCTTGCATATTCTGCAGACAGCCCACAGTAAGACCGAGGAAGGTGTAGATGTAGCCCATCCAGGTGGAGTCGCGGCGGGCGAGGTAGTCGTTGACCGTCACCAGCTGGCAGTTTTTGCCGGAAAGGGCGTTGAGATACAAAGGCATGGTGGCGACCAGAGTCTTACCTTCACCGGTCGCCATTTCTGCGATATTTCCCCGGTGGAGAGCAATACCGCCCATGATCTGCACGTCAAAGGGAACCATATCCCATTTCAGAGTCTGTCCGCAGACTTCCACCTCTTTGCCCACCAGACGGCGGCAGGCATTCTTGACCACAGCAAAGGCTTCGCACATGATGTCATCAAGAGTTTCGCCGTTGGCGAGACGTTTTTTGAATTCAGGGGTCTTTGCCTGCAGTTCTTCATCGGAAAGTTTCTGCAATTCGACTTCTAAGGCATTGATCTTCCTGACCAGGGGTTGCATCCTTTTGAGGTCCCGCTGGGATTTGGTGCCGAAAAGCGCTTTAAGAATAGCATTGATCATGATTATTTGGATCCCGGACGGTCAATGGGGAGCTTCTGAGCGCACAGAGGACACTCAGCCGGATCGTAGGTGGGCAGACTGAGCTTGAGGGCACTCTTGAAGGGCACATCAAAGGAGGCATCGCCGCCGGAACGGTCAACGATAACGGCAATACCGACCACTTCACCGCCTTTGGCACGGACCAGATCAACGGTCTGCTGGACTCTGCCGCCCTTGGTGACCACATCTTCTGCCACCAGGATCTTTTCTCCGGGGGCGATGGAAAAGCCCCGCTTCAGGACCAGTTCGCCGTCTTCCTTGTCGGCAAAGATGGCACGGATCCCCAGAGCACGGGCGACTTCCTGACCGACGATCAGACCGCCCACAGCAGGAGAGATCACAGCAGTGGCACCGCAGTCCTTGTACTGTTCTGCAAGAAATTTGCAGACAGTTTCAGCTTTATCGGGGTACTGGAGAAGCAGCGCAGCCTGAAAAAAACGGTTGCTGTGCAGTCCGCTGCGCAGCTGAAAATGACCATTGAGCAAAGCACCGGAGCTTTCAAGGATCTCAATAATTTCTTGTTCTGTCATGTTAAAACCTCCTGTTCAAATTACAAAAGCGCCGCGCTGCAGCGCGGCATAGTTAAAAATCGTATCCAAAAATCATCACCTGAAAGTTTCCGGAGATGAAGGCTCCACCCAAAGATGAAAATCAGTAGGCGTGTCGCCGATATTCAAAGTTATGAGAGTATTGAGCCGTGTCAGCAGCAAGGCATAGGGAACTCTGACCTCTCCTCCTGCCACATTGATCGAAACGGCACTGTCACCCAGTATATCTTCTGAGTTTCTGAGAGCCACGATCAGCTTCATCATGCGCTCCAGTTTATCCCGCAGTTCCGCATCAAGAACGTATGATCTGCGGCACACCGGACAAACCGGTTGAAAATCTTTGCCGGCGACCTCTCTGAGATCAAATTCAACGATGCCGTTACAACCTTCGGAAAGACAACGGAAGTCGATCCGGGCTTTTGCCTGACCGGCAGCTGGAGCTTCAGAGTTCATGATTATTCTTCTTCCTTGCACTCAGACTGGATCGTTTCAAGGATCTTGACCGTGTTGGGCATGGCAAGGATCAGGGATTCGACCAGCTGCTCATTGCGGAGTTTGCGTGAGATGCTGCCCAGCAGACGCAAATACGCATCAGAGTCCTCATCAGGGGCGATGGTGAAAACGATCACACGCACGGGCTGATCATCCTGGGACTGATAGTCAGCGATAGGGGATTCAGTAACACCGACGATCACATAGGGGCGGAGGATATCGTTAGTCCTGATGTGAGGCAGAGCAAGCATACCGCCGATACCGGTGGTCATCATCTGTTCCCGTTTCCACACCAGACGGAAAATAAGATCGCGGTTGAGCTTGGTCAGATCCGCAGCCCGCTGGATAAGTTGGTCCATCACTTCAAGTTTGGTTGTCCCGGTCAGGGTCATCACCGAATCTTTAGTGACATACTCAGTAAAATCGTACTTCATAGCTCAAACTCCATTCTCTCATTATTTTCTCTCTCCCGGGAAAGCTTTAAAAAGTGCTTTCGGCCTTCCTGCACATCAAAAGTATCCCGGAATGTATACACATGACGTAAGATAATACCGGAATTGCTCTTTTTCAAATGGTAAACCCCCTTTTTTTAAACTTTTTTTAAAACATTTTATATTTTCCACCTCTTCCCCCCGGATCATTGGTAAAAATGCCGTAAAAAAACCGGAAAAAAGAAATTTTTTCAGCTCCTCATTTGTTGACAAGAAGGAGCTGCTGTATTATATTACCCAAAACAGAATATATCATTTTCTTAAGGATGAAATCAACAATGTTGTTTAAAACAAAACTCGGGCTTCCTCCGGCGGGCAGCAGCTTTCAGCCTTCCGGATGGGTGAGGAGACAATTGGAGATCCAGGCCGCCGGATTGGCAGGGAATCTGGATCGGATCTGGCGCGATGTCAGAGACAGCGCATGGATCGGCGGAACTGCTGATGGCTGGGAACGGGTCCCCTATTGGCTGGATGGATTCATAGATCTGGCGTGGCTTCTGGATGACACCGGTATGCAGCAGCGTGCCCGTAAATACATCGACGCGATTCTCCAACGCCAGCAGCCGGACGGATGGCTTTGCCCCTGCAGCGGTGAACAGCGGGAAAAATATGATATGTGGCCTTTGTTTCTCCTCGGCAAGGTGTTGATCGTCTGGGAACACCGGAGCGGTGATGAAAGAGTTTTCCCCGCTTTGTATAAAGCTTTCAAACAACTCTCAGATCATCTGAAAAGCCATCCCCTTTTCCGCTGGGACAGAGCCAGATGGTACGAAGGATTGATCACCGTGGGCTATCTTTACGCCAAAACCGGCGAATCATGGCTGCCGAAGCTGGCAGAGATCCTTAAAGAACAGGGGAGCGATCTGCATGAAAAACTCCGCTCATGGCGGTGGACAGAGAAGGAAAAAGAGTGGACCTTTGAAGCCCATGTGGTCAATAATGCCATGGAACTTCACGCTGATCTGCTCTATCAGATGTTTCACCCGGAAAAGGGTGATGACGGCGAAGCTTTTGCAGCGGCACTGCTTAAAAACTTGCGGCAGTATCACAGCACGGTCTACGGACATTTCACCGGGGACGAGTGTCTGGCAGGCGACAGCCCCGTGCAGGGAACTGAGCTGTGCGGCATTGTGGAAGCCATGTTTTCCGCAGAATTGCTTCTGGCTGCCACCGGCAGGGGTGAGTGGGGAGATTATCTGGAATCCCTCGCTTTCAATGCACTTCCGGCGGCATGTTCAGAAGACATGTGGGCTCACCAGTACGATCAGCAGACCAATCAGATCTGCTGCAGAAACGCCGGGAAGGTCGTCTGGACCACTAACGGCGGCGAAGCCAATGTATTCGGTCTGGAACCCAATTTCGGCTGCTGTACTGCCAATTTCGGTCAGGGGTGGCCCAAATTTGCCGCCAATACTTTTTTGCTGAAAGAGGAGACTGTGACGGCGGCACTTCTTCTGCCGGGAAGGCTGAAAACGATACTGGACGGAAAAGAGATCGTCATTGAACAAAAAAGCGCTTACCCTTTCAGAAAAGAGGGTGTTCTTGAAGTGACGGCTCCTGAAACAGGAGCTGAATTCACTCTCAGGATCCGCATTCCGGGCACAGTCCGTTCCGCAAGGATCAACGGTGAAGAAGTCGCTCCGGGGAGATATTGGGAATGCTGCAAAAAATGGTACGGCAAAACGGTGCTGCCGTGGGATCTTACCATTGAAACACAAATCATTGTCCGTCCCAATGGTCTGCAGGCACTCAGGCACGGAGCATTGATCTATGCGCTGCCCATCGCTTCACGCAAAGAGCCTCTGGAGTACGAGCGCTCCGGCGTAGAGCGCAAATTCCCCTACTGCGACTGGGAACTGTTTCCGACGGAAGAGTGGGGTTACGGATTTGCAGACGACTCCTTCACACAGGAAGAAGGGGAGATCGGCGAATTTCCCTTTTCTGAAAGTGCTCCCCCCTGCTGGATCTCAGCCGATATGCAGCAAGTGCCATGGGGCACTGTTCCCGGGACAGACCATACGGCGGCACCGGTTCCTGAAAAATGCTCTCCCGCGACTCCTCCGGTGCGGAAGAAACTGATCCCCTACGGCTGCACCAAGTTGCGGATGACTGAAATGCCCCGCATAAAAAATGAGTCCGGAAACGATTCAAAAAAGAATGAACTGTTTTGAAATCACTCCGTCAGAGTTGAAAAAAACAAACAGTTGCGCTATATTATGTTATATTATGGAAAACACTGTTGACAGCATATCTGCCCCGGAAGAACTTCTGGGAGCGGAAATAGACGGCTTCCGCCTGGAGTCTCTTCTGGGCTGCGGCAGCTACGGTGTTGTCTATCAGGCACGTCATCTGGTGATGGACCGTTTATTTGCTTTCAAGATCCTCTTTGCAGAGTTCTCAAACAACCGTGAATCGGTCAATGAGTTTTTCAGGGAAAGCAAAACGGCGGCAAAACTGGAGCACCCCAACGTGGTGCAGGCATATCAGGCAGGCAGGACTCCGGAGGGACTCTGCTATTTCGTCATGGAATATGTTGACGGTTCTTCCATAGAAGAGCTCCGTATCAACTCCCCGGAGCAGCTTTCTTTGAAATTTCTTCTTGAAATATCCATTCAGCTTGCAGATGCACTGGATTATGCCTGGCGCTCCCGCGGGATCATCCACCGTGATATCAAGCCCGGCAACCTTCTTGTCTGCCGTTCAGACGGAAAACTGAAACTGGCAGATCTGGGACTTGCAGGAGTCGGCGCCAATGCCGGTTCCGGAGAGATTTTGGCAACGCCTCTTTACATGCCTCCTGAAGTGGCAACAGGGCAGAAAAGCACCCATGCCGTCAGTGATATTTACAGTTTCGGTGTGATGTTTTATGAACTGGCAGCGGGGAAGCCGCCATTCACCGGTTCCGTGGAAGCGCTTCAACAGGCGCACATAGAGACGATACCGCAGCCGCTGTTTGAGGCGAATCCCGATCTTGACCCGGAACTTGCCGCATACATTGACTCCATGCTTGCCAAATCACCTGAGGAGCGTCCTCAGAGCTGGGCAGAGATCAAAGAACGCCTGACAGCTTTCAAAGAGCGTCTTTTCTTTTCTCAGCAAATTCCGGTGGGGGCAGCAGAGTTTCTCTCACCTGATACAAAAGTAACAAACTGGGAAAAAGAAGCGGGGAACAACCACTCCCGACTCATCATCGCAGCAGTCATACTTGCTGTTGTGATCGGAGCGATTGCGGTCATGATCCTTCTGTAAACGCCTCACTTTTTTCTGACTTTCCCGCAGGAGTATTCCATTCCGGGAGAAAAAATCCTGACATTTTCTGTTGCTTGACAGAAAGGAGGAAATCTCTTATGTTCAGACCCAATTGCCAGGTAACCCTTTTTCGCCGCTCTGTATTGCCGGACGGTTCTTCTGTATGTGATACAGGGGAACTTTTTAACGGTTTTTTCATGGAGCATCACAGAACATGCGCCAATGGAAGATCAGAGGATCTTTCTGAACTTCTTCTTGTTCCAGAGGCTGTTCCCGCACCGGGAGATGAGGTGGAAATAAAAGGACTCAGGCGAAATATCGCCCGAGTCCGCAACTGCACCGACCATCGGGGAACGGTCAGATGTTACCGCTGTTCATTCCTGCGGGAGTGAATTTTACCGTGCAGGACCGGTGGCGATCAGATCGACACCGGTTCCTTCGATGTCAGAGATGATGACCGCTCCCGGTTCAAATTCGGGATAGACCTTTTGCAAGATGGTGTTGAGCAATCCCGGTATCAGAGGACGGGGCAGCGGTTTATTGGTGCGGACACTCTGAAATTTGCCGTTTGCTGAATGGATCACCGCCGTAACAGTCCGTCTGGGATCTTTGATCTCAGACTCAGCGTATGCCGCCCCCCGGGGGCAGCGGTTACCGGCAACAGTGATTTTGTTTCCATCGCAGAGAACTTCCATTTCACAACCTGTGGGACAGGTGATACAGATCATTTTTTTCATTTGCACTCCTCCAGGTGGAATTGGACTTTGGCGGCATTGGCGGGGATCTCCGCTTTCATGGCGAGCATTTCCGCCGGACGCACGGACACACACATTTTTTGGGCGATCCCGACACCGTCAGCAAGGGCGGTGAGCTTTGCTTTTGCACAGCTTACTGTGGGGCGGAAGAAAAATTCGCAAGCTGTCCCCGGGACACATTTGTTCGGGATAGCGTATTTCAAAGTTTTACTGCATGCAACAACAGCCGCAGCTTCAGGGAGTTTTCCGCTGGAAGCGTATTCCGCCGCTGCCATACCGGCACGGCGGGCTTCGATGGAGGCAAAGTCCACCAGATCGTGCACATGGAGAGAGTTTCCGGCGGCAAAGACACCGGGGAGTGCACACTGACAGCTGCCGTCCACACAGGGCCCGCCTGTGGCGGGATTCATGGCGACCCCCATGGATTTCAGCAGTTCGTTTTCGGGGATCAGCCCCACAGAAAAGAGCACCGTATCACACTGATAGGTAAACCGTTCTTTCGTTATAAGATTTTCAATCTCCACCGCCTCCACCCGGTTGCGCCCTATGATACGGGCGCAGCGGTGTGAAAGAAGCAGCGGGATATCAAAGTCCCGCAGGCACTGGGCAATGTTCCGGGGAAGTCCGGAGGGCTCCGGAAGGATCTCAACCACAGCGGCAACTTCGATACCGCTCCAGCGGCAGCGGCGCGCCATGATAAGACCGATATCACCGGACCCCACGATAACAGCACGTCTGCCCGGGAGCATTCCGGTAAGATTCATAAGTTTCTGAGCGGATCCGGCAGTGTAGACACCGGCGCTGCGATCCCCGGGAACGGCGATATTGGCACGGGTGCGTTCACGGCATCCGGTAGCAAAGACCACAGCTTTTGTATTGAGTTTGCTCACACCGTTGGCAACTGAGTAGAGAGTTGCTTCAAAGGTACTGTCACTGTTGCGTTTGACGGCGCCCACAGTTTCCCCCAGCAGGATCTCAGCACCGGATTCCCGGGCACAGCGTTCCATACGCAGAGCGTATTCAGGACCGGTGAGTTCTTCGTTGAAATAGCGCAGTCCGAAGCCGTTGTGGATACACTGGCACAGGACACCGCCGCAGCTTTCCTCACGGTCGATGACGGCGACCTTTTTACCTTGAGCGGCAGCAGCGGCAGCGGCAGAAAGTCCGGCACCGCCGGCGCCGATGACGGCGACATCGCAGTTGATCTGTTTCATTATTTCACCTCCAGAGAGCCGAGTTTTCCGACGAGCAGTTCGCTGCCGGGTCCCCGTTTGGTCAATTCTTCCATGGGAATACCGCTTTCGCGGGAAATGATCTGCATGATCTTGGGAGCGCAGAAACCTCCCTGACACCGTCCCATACCGGCGCGGGTACGGAACTTGACACCGTCAAGGGTGACATGCCCTCTGCGGACAGCGGCGACGATTTCCGCTTCAGAAATAAATTCACAGCGGCAGATGATCCTTGAAGCAAGTTTTTCATCGGCATGGAGCTTGTCAAGCTCCTCAGGAGTCAGTTCCCGTGCCCGGTTTTTCGGGGGCAGGATCTTCCGGGGAGCGCTCTTTTCTTTAAGTTCAATGCCGCAATCGGCAAGGATGTTTTTCACATAGACACCGATAGCGGGCGAAGCAGTCAACCCGGGGGATTGGATCCCCGCCGCCTGAATAAGGTCAGAAGCCTTCTCAGAACGGGCGATAAAAAAGTCTTCGTTCCCGGGCAGCACGGGGCGCAATCCGGAAAATGCCGCCACCAGATCTCTTTCGCAGATGCCTTTGACCATCTTCTTTGAGTGTTCAAAGATGATCTCCCGCTCCGGCTGTGTGGTTGAATTTTCTTCTTTATCATCCACCATGGTGGCGGAAGGACCGATCATAGTGGTCCCCCCGGCAGTGGGGATCACCAGCATACCTTTTGAACAGGGGGTGGGCACCGGAAAGATCACTTTTGAAGGACGTCCGGGAGAGGTGCGGTCCAAAAGGTACTCTTCACCTTTACGGGGACGGATCTCAAACTCTTCGCCGCCGCAGATACGGGAAACTTCATCGGCATAGAGACCGGCGGCATTGACCACGAAACGGGCTTGTACTTTTCTGCCGTCTGCGGCAGTGAGGGTGCGGAAATCCCCTTCTTTCTCAGCGGAAACCACTTGGAAATTGCGCCAGAACTCCACGCCGTTGAGTTCAGCGGACTCAACCAGAGAGAAAACATATCCGTAAGGCTCAATGACTCCGCCCCGGGGGACGAAAAATCCGGCAACGGCGGCATCGGTCAGTTTGGGTTCCAGCTCAAGGAGCCGCGGACGGTCACACATTTCAATGCCGGGGACCTTGTTGGCAACGCCCCGTTCATAAAGTTTCTGCAGCTGAGGGAGTTCTTCATCACTGTAAGCCACAACGAGGATACCGCAGCGGGTGAATTCAAAGTCCAGTTCTTTCTGAAGCGCATCGAACATCTCATTGCCTTCCAGCTCCAATTTTGCCTTGAGTGTGGAGTCGGCACTGTGATGGAATCCCCCGTGGACGATACCGGAGTTGGCTTTGCTGACGCCGAATGAAGCGTCGGCGCAGCGGTCGACCAGAGCCACTTGCAGATCGTAGTGGGAAAGCCGCCAGGCGATGGAAGCACCGGTGGCACCGGCGCCGATCACAACGACATCATATTGTTTCATTTGACAGCCTTCTCCCACATTTCCTGGAGCACGCCCAGATCTTTGACATTCACATGGGGCTTACCGTTTTCGGGGACTTCATCACCGCAGGGCACAGGAGAGATCCAGGCAGTGTAGGCTCCGGAGTTCCTGCCTACGGCGATGTCGGTTTTAAGGCGGTCGCCCACCATGAGACACTGGTCGATGGTCACATTGCGCCTTGCGGCGGCAAGGCGGAGCATTTCCGCATTGGGCTTGCCCAGAACGGTGAGTTTCTTTCCGGTGGCGTATTCGATACAGTGGGTAATGGCGCCGCAGTCGATGAGACAGGTGGGTTTGTCACTGGGACAGACCGGGTCGGGATGGGTGGCAAATCCGGGGATCCCCTGCTGGATCAGATAGGAGCTGCGGCAGAGTTTGGGGTAAGTCACATCCCGGTCAAAGCCCAGGATCACGGCATCGGGGATGGTGTTTTCATCCACCAGTTCAAAGCCCGCCTCCTGAAAATGGACTCCCGGCTTGGGCATTCCGAACCAGTAGATCCGCTTGATCTCAGGATGATTGGTCTTGAGATAATCAATGGCAAAGTCGGTGGAGGTGTAAAAGTTATCTGCCGCAGCAGGGACCTGCATCCGGGTGAGTTTTTCCACATATTCAGGGGTGCTGAATGAGGAGTTGTTGGTGATGAAGGCGTAGTTCACATTGCGGCTTTTGAGGAAGTTCAGAAAAGGCAGTGTGCACTCGTAGAGATGGTCGCCTTCGTAGATGGTTCCGTCCATATCCAGAAAGACCTGACGCAACCCGGCAAAGTTGATAGAGCCCGGCATAAGAGTTCTCCTTGAATCCTTTAGGTTTGTTTAGCTTGTTGTTTACTTAATATAAACCGTATCTATATTTTTTTCAAGCAGCCCGGTGCAAAAGATGAAAAAAAGCCATTATTTTTTTATGAATCAGCAACATATCATTTGCAATACACATACACTGAGTGTATTTTATAATCAGAATGTCAGCCCCACAAAAAACTGAGAAGGAGCGATGTCATGAAGAAAAATCACTTTCCATTCTTTACGCTGATCGAATTATTGGTGAAAAGATCACATCTCTGCTGTGATCGTGTTTATGGCAAAGAAGAAGGTCTTTCACCTGCCCATGGGCAGGTGAAGCTGTACAGCTTCACCTTAATAGAGCTTCTTGTCGTAATTGCCATTATTGCCATACTTGCCGCCATGCTGCTGCCCGCTTTGCAGCAGGCACGGGAGCGGGGACGGCAGTCTACCTGTCTCAACAACTTCGGGCAGCTGGGCAAGGCATGGGCAATGTATGTCGATGACAACAAGGGCGTTTCTCCCGGATTGTACAATGGTCCCAACCCCGGCTATACCAGAGTCTGGTACGGAGCCGGGAATGCCGCAACAGGAGCAAAGGGAATGTTTGTGGAATATCTGGGATTCAAAGTCGGCTCCTCCAGTGACAACGGCGGCGGCTTGGGGGGCTTCTACCGTCTCTGGAACAATAAACTCAATGTCAATCCCCTCTTCTGCCCCAGCCGGGCAGGTGTTATGCGTGAATGTATCAACAAACAAGGTCCCAGTACCAACTATGGCGGTGCAGGTATTCTTTCAAACTGCTGGAACAGAGCTGTCAAGGCTTCCATCATGCGTTTTCCCTCCAGAAGCATGAACGGCGCCGAGGGACCTTTCTGCTCAGCTTACGTTGACCGCAATACAACTAACCGTGCACAGCCCCTGCCGGTATTTCCCCACGACAATCCCAATCCCGGCAATGACGAATTAAAACTTGCCAATCCTCAAAACTTTGCAGGTCCGGGGAAAGGAACATTCCTCTTCTTTGATGCTCACGCAAAGATCCTTGACCGCTACAAAGTCCCCATCACAGAGCGTGTGGGTGACACCACCACCACAGGAGCTTTTTATTCTACATTCTGGAAATCCCACGGTCCGGATCAAAGACATAATCTCTGGTGATTTGTCCTGACAGGTAAAGGCGTTATCAACAATTCTTCCCTGCAACGTGAATTGTAAAAGAAAATGCACCATTTAGTTAAGTTTGAGGGTGTCAATTTGCCTTGGCGGTGCGTTTAGTCTTACAAATTCAGTATTTTTCTTTATGAGACGTCTGTAAGACTAAAGACACCGGCTAGATTTGTAAGACTAAATGGGGCTGTTGCAAAACCTCAAGAAAGGTAAGCAATAGCCTTTTTTATTGTGTAAGCAGAAAAAGAATGGTATGCTCAACTCCCCAAGGTGAATGGCTATACTCTTTTTTACTTTGCTCAAACATTTTGGTTGAGGAG
>JAFTIE010000121.1 GCA_017457065.1 Lentisphaeria bacterium | reverse complement strand
TGTACCACCTGAGTTCGGAGCCGCACACATTCTAAAAAAGTATCACCTTTGCACCATACCGGTGCGCCGGGAGCGCTGCAAGAGAGGGGGCTTGGGGGAGAGAGGCGTTGACGCCTCTTGCCCCCAAACTCCCCGGGCGCAATGAAATAAAATCCGCCTCAAGTATTCTCCTCAACCAAAATGTTTGAGCAAAGTAAAAAAGAGTATAGCCATTCACCTTGGGGAGTTGAGCATACCATTCCTTTTCTGCTTACACAATAAAAAAGGCTATTGCTTACCTTTCTTGAGGTTTTGCAACAGCCCCTATTCCGGATTTTCAGTCAGGATCAGTTGTCTTTGGGGGCACGCTGAATGGGTTCAGCAGCGAGAGTCTGGATCCACTCAACGTTGGGGAAGTGATCTTTGTAGTAGGAGCGGATCAGTGTCTCAAGACCTTTGGTGCCGTATTCCCAGTTCAGGAACTCCTCACCCATAGCCTTTTTCACATTGCTCTGGTCAAAGACGATGTCAGAGGAAAAGTAGGGGAAGAGGTCACCCACAAAACGTGCCATGAGTTTGCTGTCCACCTTTTCGCTCTCTTTGACACCTACGGTGAGTCCGTCGATACGGAGCACGCCGCAGATGGTATCTCTGATCTCTTTGACGCTCAGAGGACTGTCACCGGTGATGTGATAGGCGGTGTTGGTCACAGGCTTCTGGAAGAGAGCCGTGATCGCCTCCTGCACATAGTCGATAGGCACGAAATAAACGTGCTCGGAGGGGGTGGTGGAAAAGGTCATGCTCAGTTCGATCCACTCAGTAGGAGCGATCCCGGCACGGGAACAGTTGTGGCTCTTGAACTTGCCCAGAAATTCAAGGATACGGTAGAAAGCAAGGGGTTTGCGGATCCTTCCGTCACTGCGGCGCCCCGTAACGATGGCAGGACGGTACACTGAGAAAGGAATACCGGAGTTGCGGACCAGAAATTCAGCTTTGAATTTGCTCTCTTCGTAAGGATTGTTGAAACCGTTATCAACGGGGGTGTCCTCAATGGCAGTGCCGCAGAGCTTGCCGGCGATGTAGGCGGTCCCCACATAGTGGAACTCCTTCACCTTGAGCAACTGTGCCAGCTTGACCACATTTTCGGTACCGTGGTAGTTGATCTTGAAGACTCTGCCGGTGGGGTCTTTGCCCAGATTCACGTCGGCGGCACAGTGGAAGACGATATCGACACCTGCCAGCAGGGGATCCTTTGCCATTGCTTCAGGGTCGATGGTGGTCACGTCACCGTCAATAGCAGTGATGTGAGACAGGACCTCGTCAGCCACTTCAGGGCATCCGTCAAAAGCACATTCATCACGTATGATCTCAGCTGTACGCTCCATGGCGCTCTTGCCGCCTGAAGGACGCGCCAGACAGACGAATTCATAATCCTTACGCTCACGCAGCAATGCGACTGCAAAAGCGCTGCCGACAAGTCCGGTAATTCCGGTCAGGAAGACTTTCTTCATGTTTTCTACCTCAGGGTTATGCCGGATATGCCGCAGCGGTGCACATCCGAAAGTTTTGTTAAGATGCAAACATATTTCTTAATATACACCACTTTTTCCGCAATTGCAAGTATTATATCAAAATTCATACAATTCAGGCAAAGGCTACTTCTGATAAACGGGGATACAGGCGAGATAAACCAGCGGTTCACTGCCGGTACACTCCATGGAGTGCTCTTCACCTGAGCGGCAGATGGTGGCATCGCCGGGACCTACTTCCACCCATTCGCCATTGTCCCATGAACGTCCGTGTCCTGAGAGGATGTAATAGATCTCCTCCTCCCCCTCATGGCTGTGGATCCCCACAGAGCACCCCGGTTCCAGAGTCAGACGGGAAAACTGGCGGCATGAGGAACGCATCTCTTCATCGGAGTTCTTTTTCCAGATGTGTTCAAATTTCACTTTTCCTTTCCCGCCTTTCATATCCTGACGGAACTCAACTGCGTATTCATTGCTTTTCCGGTTCATTACTCTTTCCTCAATCGATTTCTTCAACTGCGGCGCCGATGGAACGGAGTTTTTCCACCAGATTGCCGTATCCCCGGTAGATGATCTCTGCACGGTGGATACGGCTTTCACCTTTGGCGCAGAGAGCGGCGATGACCAGCGCCATGCCAGCCCGGATGTCCGGACTTGCAAGGTCAGTGCCGTGAAGTTCGGAAGGACCGGTGATGACCACCCGGTGGGGGTCGCAGATGATGGCGTTGGCACGCATATCGATGAGACGGTCCACAAAGTTCATCCTTCCGTCAAACATCTTTTCAAAAAATGTCACCGTTCCCTGACATTGGGTCGCTGCCACGATGGTACAGCTCATCATATCTGTGGGGAACTGGGGCCAGGGACCGTCGGAAATCTGAAGGAAAGGACCGCTTGCATCATACTTGATACGGCGGCTTTGCTCCGAACTGACTGAGATACGGTTGTCGTAAAGTCCCACGTTGATCCCCAGTCTTTCATAGACACGCCGGAGCATCCAGAAACTTCTGGGGCGTACCCCTTCAATGGTCAGATCGGCGCCTGTCGCAGCCGCCAGAGCCACGAAACTTCCGGCATTGATATGGTCAAAGATCACTTCGTGCTCCACACCGTGGAGTTTTTCCACCCCTTCAATGGTCAGAATGTTGCTGCCTATACCGCTGATCCGTGCCCCCATCTTGTTGAGCATTTCAGCCAAATCACTGACGTGAGGTTCGCTGGCGGCGTTGTAAAGTGTGGTGGTACCTTCGGCGGTGACGGCGGCGGAAATGATCTGTTCCGTACCGGTGACACTGGGTTCATCCAGAAAGAGTTCCCTTCCCTGAAGTCTTTTCCCCTGACGGATGAAGCGGAAAGAGGCATCAACAGAGATCTTGGCTCCCAGATTTTCAAGACCGTAGAAGTGTCCGTCAAGGCGCCTTCTGCCGATGGAGTCCCCCCCCGGACGCCCCAGTTCCACCCTGCCGCAGCGTGCCAGCATGGGACCGGCAAAGAGAATGCTTGTCCTGTTGCGGGAACAAAGCTCTTTGGGAACATCGCTCCGGGTCACTTTGGGACAGTGAAAGTGCAGGGTGTTTTTTTCAAAACTGACCTCAGCTCCCAGATGGACGGCGATATCCAGCATGGTGCGCACATCGAGGATATCGGGCACATTGGTGAGGGTGCAGGGTTCATCGGTCAGCATGAGAGCGGCGATCATGGGGAGAACGGCGTTTTTGTTGCCTCCCACTCTGATGGTGCCCCCCAGCGGCTGTTTACCTTTGATGATAAGTGATGGCATGTCAGTTGTCTCCTTACTGCTGAGCTTCAAGAAATCCCCGGACCAGTGCGGCCTGTTCGGGCCACTTGAGAACCTCCCGGTCCCCCAGGATCACCAGTCCGTCGATCTTGCCCTTTGCCAGAAGGGCACGGGCACCTTTGAGCTCATAGAGAAGCAGTTCGGGCAACGTCCCCGTATCAGCGGTGCCGTAGTCGTGGATAAAGAGTCCCAGCAGGATCTTCTTTTTGGGGAAGTGGTAGCGGCAGTGGTCAACGCTTTTTTCCAGATCCAGAAGTTTTTCCTGATTCCAGAACCAGAGATTGACACCGTCAAGGCAGGGGACGATCTCAGTAAAATCCTTTTCCGCAAGTTCGTGCTGATAGATCACGCCGTAAAGCTCCAGAGCAGGATTGTGCTTTTTGAGATTGGCACTGATGGTGCGGATCTGCTCAACCTTCTCTTTGGAAATGGTGACGGAGCCGTTGGTCATATCATCCATCATACCTCCCCTGATGTTGGGATATTTCAAAGAAAGAAGGCTCAACTTTTCGGCACATTCGGCATCCGTTTCGGGCTGTTGCCCGGGAGCACGGCAGGTGGAACTGACCATACAGAGCAGCTGTTTCATGTCGGCATGGCGTTTGATCATCTCTTCGCTGGTGGCACCGTAGACGTAAACGCCGTTTTCGATATCAAAATAACGGGCGTTGGAAACCAGCGTATCAGGCTGCATGGAGCCGCCCCATTCAGGTGTGGGGCCGCCCCAGAGCCACACCTTGTCTTTGGCAAGGGGAATACCCGGAGACCAGGGACCGCGCTTTTCGATCTCAAAACGAACAGCTTCTGAAAAGTTGTCAAGCTCAGCATGGATCTGCCGGTCCAGCTCTTCAAGGAGAGGCGTTCTTGTGGCATCGGCGGTGGCACAGCGCATCCAGTAGCCGGGGGCGGCAGTCTCCCCTGTGGCGTTTCTCAGGATCTCACGGAGGATCCGTGATCTTTCGTGGAGTTTTTGTGCGGCTTCTTCAAGGTTGGGCAGCATATTGTTTTCCTCTTTTCGATCAGATGTTGAAAATATTTTCCAGAACGGCACTGTAGATACGGTGTCCGTAATCGTTGGGATGGTTGACACCGTTGCCGGTCAGATCGTAAAAATCCTTTTTCTCAAGGATCTTTGTCCACAGCGTAAAGACATCTGCAACGGCACAGGAGGGGGAAACGAGTTCCTGCAGGACCTCTGCGAAGCGCCGTGAGATCTCCAGACTTTCCCCCAGCCAGATGGGGTTACGGGTCATTGGAGCGACCAGTATGAACTCTGTTTCAGGGTGTACGGCGCGTTTGGCATCCATGATCCTGCGGAGCTGATCTTTGTACTCCTCAGGAGTCATGGCGTTGAGGTCGTTCATGCCGTAGGCGATGACAAGAAGATCACAGGGTGCTTCAAGCCAGCGGCTTGTGATGGAAAAGGCATGACGGCATCCGGTACCGCCGATGGCGCCGTTGCGGGCGTTGATGTGGGTGTGGAATTTTTTCATCAGCTTCTGAACGAAGATATGGAAATAGGGGGGCGCAAAGGGAGGGACTTTGACGAACTCTGTTGCGTTGTAGCCTTCGCTGATACTGTCTCCGATGAGAATGGCATTGATGGTCTTTCCCGCTTTGAGTGCGGCGCGGCAGCGGGGGAGCAGGGGAGCTGCCGGAACGGGGATCTCAGGGAAAACTGTTCCTTTGACCGCCCGGTAGTCCACATTGAACTGGTGATATGCGAAAAAGTGGGCGTTGTCAAAGATCACAAGTTTCCCGTCAGGGCCGCCGCCGATGGCGTTGGCGCCGGGTTTGGGAAAAAGGATGGCGGTCTCAGGCGCGGGGAAGATCCCGTCGGGACCCAGTCCGCAGATCCCGGAACCGGAGACGGGGGTGATGAGATCACTGCCGGGGGTATGGTTGAAGTGGACGCCCGGAAGGTACTCTTTTTCCAGTGAAGGGTTGTACAGATGCAGGATCTCTTCGGCAGGGAAGAGCAGCTTTACTCCTTCGCTGCCCTTGAAAAGTCCGGATTCGCCGTAAACAAGGCGGCTTTGCGGATCCCAGAGGGGTCTGGTATACATGATATCAATTTCTCCTTTCCAAAGTATCAATGACATATTGACAGTTGAGCACCTTTTCACGCAGGTCGTTCAAGGTGTAGAAGTAGTGGTTGCTTGCTTCAAAGCCGATACGGGAATCCCGGCGGCAGATCTCATAGAGACAGAGGGTGTTTTCAAGCTCTTTCCGGGCACATTCAGCCATGATCTGTGTATCAGCGCCATGATCTCTTGCGGCAGTGAAACGCACCTGCAGATAACAACTGTTCAAGTGGCAGTAGGCGGCAGTTGCCACATGGCGCAGCTCTTCAAAGGACTCCCTTTCTTCATCTGCTGTCAGGGGAGCGGCGGCGTCAAGGATATCCAGCCCCTCTTTCCAAATGGTGGTGACAAGGCGGAACTGCTCTTCAAAGATATCTTCCGGGTAGATGGAGCGCCACCCCTTCAAGCAGTCGTAGGGGAACCCCACCATGGTGGAAGTGTATCCTGTAGGTGTCAGGTGAAGATGGTTCATGGGACCGAAATTGGTGGGGGCGTTGTAGGCTGTGCCCACGCAGAAGGGGAAATTTCTGAAGCCTTCGCTGAAACATTTCCAGGCACGGCAGACCTTTTCAGCTGTGTCAGAAGTGAACCGGGCGGCGGCGATCTCTTCGGGAGATGCTCCCAGGAGTTCCAGATTCCCCCCCGGATATCCACCGAGAGTCCAGCTGAGCATCAAAGCACTGACTCCTGCTTTCTGCAGTTTTTCCAGATGTTCCCGGATCAGGTAGGGCACCGGCAGATAAGGCACTGCCGCAAGTTCCCAGGAGTTGTTGATCTGGACTTTTGCGACTCTGCCCAGTCCGAGAGAGGCGGCGTGGCGCCAGACCTTTTCCGATTCAGGACTGGGACCTGTCTGAGAGATGGAGTAGTCCTGCAGATAGCCTTTGACACCCCCCACAGCCGTTTCCAGTCCCCACTCTGAAACGCAGTTGACATGACAGTGGGGCGTTTTGGGGAGCAGATCCATGACCCTTTTTTTGAATTCGGCAGGCTCTTCAGCTTGAGAACTTCCCCGCCATGCCCAGTCGTAGAAGATCATTTCCGCTTCGGGTGCGGCACGGTGCATCCCGCGTTCCATGGCGGCGTTGATGTCAGCAATGATCTTTTCCTGAGGGACCTTGCTGCAGTAAGGACACTTTTCCACATCACTGCCGCTGCAGCATGAGGTGGCGTTTTCGGACTTGGTGATGGTGAGGATCCCCCCCAGACCGGGTACGGCGGTAAAGATTTTTTCCAAAGCGTTTTCAAGGTATTCGAGGATCTCAGGCGCTCCGGTGGTGCAGTTTGCAATGGCGTTGCGGGTAAAAATGCCCCGCCAGCGGGGTTTACGCTGATAGAAGGATTCAGGCATACAGCGGGGTTCGTTGAGATAAAGATAGAGCTTGAGGCCGTATTTTTCGCAACGGGCGGTGATTTTTTTCAAATTTTCCAGACGTTTTTCCCAGTTGAGAGAAAACTCTTCCGCCCCCGGAATGGGGCAGAGAAGGTAGAGTATGGCGTGGAACCAGACCCCGGTGATCCCCATGGAGCTGTACTGTGCCATGAGATTTTCGGGGACGGGATCATTGGTTTCAGCTTCCCCCAGCACATCACCGCAGCTGGCGGCGTAGGAGTGGATGAAACTGAAATCAAAAGGAGTTTTCTTTTTGACGGTACCGGGTTTGGCTCCGAACTTATCAACGAAAGAGAAGGGTTCTTCCTGATATCCGAAACGATCCGCAGGGAAGAATTTCTGCACAACTTCTCTGATGTGTGCGGTGCGTTTTTTTTCCTCATCATCAAGGGGCGTTATCCGCAGTTCCGGACAGTCGGGTTTGAGCTTTCCCAGTTTGTGCCAGAAAAAGTCCTCTTCCTTTAACGTGTACGCCATTTTTTCAGGAGTCCAGTCAAGAAGTTCCAGCAGCTGTTCATAGTTGAGCAAGTGCCAGTTGTCCCGGATCAGAGTCAGATAGCCTCTGGTGATCCATTGGCAGGAAACTTCCCCCGGATGGGGCAACCCCATTTCTGCCGCCTTTTGAAGCACCTCTTCTTCCGGTGTCCTGAGCACGGCGGCAAGGCGGCTCAGGGGGATCAGTCCCCAGTTGCGCCAGATGAAATTTTGCCACCGTCGGGGGAAACAGGGGTTGACAAGGGGGGCAGGTGCACTGCCTGAGGGGAGTTCTGATGCTTTCATGAAAAAAATCTTTCTGTCTTGGGAGCGGTTCAGCTGTTTACTTTTCGATAATATAACAAAGTTTTATCCATTCTGCAAGAGAAAAAAAGCTTTTTTTTCAAATTTCACTGTTATTTCATCCTTTGACAGTGTATATTTAACTGAGTGACACTTTGACAGTGTTAATTTCCACATTAAAAACCCGGGTAAAAACGGCTGGATTTGGAGGAGAAAACTGTGGTTGGAAAGCAGACATGGAAGATAAGGCTCCGGGGAGCTTTGGGGACGGCCCTGGAAAAATTCTGCAGCGCCCGTCTGGCGGCAGTGGACTTTGACCGGCTTCTTGATCCCTACCGCAACCGGACCGGTCCCTGCTGCGGCAAAGAGGTGCTTCTCTGGGGGCAGTGTCTCAGCTGCGCCATTCAGGCTCTTCCCCATCTGGAAGAACCGGGAACTCTTGACAAAAAGATCCGCCGGAGCGTGGCGGAGCTTATGAAACTTCAGCAGCCTGACGGGGCGATCACGGCGTTTCCCGGACATCAGCAGCTTCAGGGGCTGGATATCCCCGGCAGAAGATATGTTTTGAAAGCTCTGCTTCTTGCCGCTGCCATGCCCGGCGCAGACGAAAAGATCAAAGAGTGCTGTATCCGGATGTGCGATCAGATCATGACTCTCATCGGACCCGGTAAGCGCTCCATTCTTCACTGCGGCGTTCTGGGGGGACTCGACAGCTCTGCTTTGATGGATGTCATCACCTGCGTATACCGCCTGACCGGGGAGCGCCGTTTTCTGGAGTTCGCCCGCTACATCTTCAGTTGCGGCTGTTCCCAGCAGCACGACATCTTTTATGCCCTCTCCAAAGGGATCGCCCCCGCCCTGCTCGCCAACGGCAGTGCCGTGGGGCTGACCGATTGTTTCAAGGGAGCCGCCCTGCTGGGCACTTTCGATGGGGAGCAAACGCCACGCATCAGGGAGCTCTGCCAACTTTATATGGAACGCATTGCCGCCGAAGAGCTTTTTATCACAGGTTCAGGGGGAGGCATCAACACTGCGGGGGACCGCTGGTGCCGGGGCGCATTTCACCAGACCGGCAATGATTGCTGCGGCGGCGCCATGGGCAGTACCGGTGTGACGGCAGGGTGTATCGAATTTTTCCATGTAATGAGCTCCTTTGCCGAAGATCCCCTTATGCCCCTTGCTCTGGCGGAACGCTCCTTTTACAACGCTCTGCTGGGAGCATGGGACCCCGTCACGGGGGAGTGGGAGCCCAATGACTGTGTTATGGGAGAAAACAGTCTGCGGTACAGAAGCTCCGGAAAGGGGATCTGCTATGACAGACTCCGTGGGGGAGAAGCGCTGGTACTTGCGCCTTCCCTGGCGTTTGTGCCCACGGAAGAGGGAGCGGTGCTGAATCTCTATGAGGAAATGGAAGCGCACCTTCCCCGGAAAACCCATATACAAATCACAGGAGGATATCCCGGCAGCTGCAGGGCGCATATAAGTATCCGCAGCAGAGATCCTTTCAAGATCTCCCTGCGGATCCCTGAATACTGTACCGGTGTCTACTACTGTGACTGTCTGCTGGATTGGAAGAAAAACTCCTATCTGACCATCAACCGTCCCTGGGAGCCCGATGAGGTGCTGACCCTTGAATTCGATCCCCGTGTCCGGGCGGTCACTGCTCCCGACGGTTCACCCCTTCAGGCTTTTATACGGGGTCCTCTGGTGCTGGCGGTGGATAAAAGAGGCGCACAGGTCCCCCATGCGACGGCAGGAACAGTACACAACAAACTTTCGTGGGTGGACTTTGCCTCTGCCGGAAAACCCTTTGACTGCGGAAGTTATTTCAACGTCTGGTTCAGAAAACTGCTCCCCAAACATTTTTACAGCAGCTCCGATTACGACCGGTAGAGTTCTTCTCCTCTGACAAAACATCTTTTGACCGTGAGCATATCCGGTGCAAGGCAGGTCAGATCCGCTTCAAAGCCGGGGGCGATGGAGCCTGTCACCTCCCCCAGACCGACTGAACGTGCCGGATTCCCGGAAAGAGAAACGCTTGCTTCAGGGATGGTGAATCCGAAGCGGGTGACCATGTTGTAAAAGGCACGGTTCATCGACAAGGAAGAGCCCACGATGGCGTTGTCTCTTTCACGCCGTGCCACATCCCCGTCACGGATGATGAACCACTCTCCGCAATCATGAAATCTTCCCGACTTCAACCCCGCTCCCTGCATGGCATCGCTGACGGCGATGATTTTTTCCGCCCCTGCGGCACGGCGGGCAAGGCGGATCAGCTCAGGGGGGACATGGAGTCCGTCAACGATGAGCTCTTTCATCACATTGTCATCTGTCAGGGCAAGATCGGTGACGGCAGCCTGCCTGACACCTCCTTTTGTTTGGGGGGAATCCCAGGCATCAAAAAGGTGGCAGACCCGTGAAATGCCCCATGAAACTGTTTCAGGGAAGAGTTCAGGGGGGCAGTCTGTGTGTCCGGCGGAAACCACCACCCGATTTCTGCAGAGGAGTTCGATCACCTCTTTTGCCCCCGGAAGTTCCGGGGCGATGGTGACGATCTTCAAAGTGCCCTGCGCAATGTCAAGAAATTTTTCCATAAGTTCAACAGAGGGGAGCCGGAGTCTCTCTTCAACCATGCCCCCTTTGAAACGGTGTGAAAGAAAGGGGCCTTCCATGTGGCATCCGGGGATCCTTGCTCCGGGCGGAGGTGTTCTGACCATATCCCTCACGGCGGCGAGCATTTCCGTGTAAAATTTTTCCGGTTCGCTGGCAAAGGTCGGCACGATGGCGGTGGTCCCGCAGACCGGGGCGAAAGCCGCCATGCCCCTGATCCCTTCCTGGGATTCGGCAGAGTATTCCCCCAGACCGTGAAGATGAGTGTCGATGAATCCCGGAAGTGTTATATCAGCATCCGTCTCGGGAGCTGATATTTTCCGGACCCGGGTGATGATATTGTTTTCAATGGTAAGTTCTCCGAAAAAATATTCATTACTGCTGACCATGTTGCCGGTGATTTTTTTCATGGGGGTGATTCTCCTGAATTGTTTTCCGAATGGATGCAGGTAATATATCATCGTCCTGTTGAGTATTCAACCTTTTTTCATTTGAAATTGCCTCAAATGAGATGATTTTTCCCAATTCGGGTATCCTGCTCCTGTTGACGGAGCAACTCCCCCCGGAAAAATTTTTTCATCCGGTCTTGCATTTTACTTCGGCAAGTTGTATATTAACTGCAAACAGTTCATAATAAGAGCATTATTGTTCACGATGTGAAATATATGGAAATAAAAGTACTTAATAAAACCTTTGATCTGCTGGAACTGGTGCGTGAGTATTCCCCGCAGCCGGTTCTCCCCGGGGAGGCGGCTGAGGTGCTGAATATGCCCCGCTCCACCTGTGTGCGATTGCTCAAGCTCCTGACTGAAAAGGGGTATCTGGAGCAGCTTTCCCCGAGGAAAGGTTACACTGTGGGACCGCTCCTTTATCTGTTGGGCAGCGGGGATTGCTACCGTCACCGCCTGACTGTTCACGCCAAAACACTGCTTGAGGCGGTGAGCCGTGAAACAGGTTGTTCCATGCAGTTTTTCATGCGGTGGGGCAACTGCCGTCTGGTGCTCTGCGGATTCAACGGGGACGAACTTCTCAATCTGGAGCTCCGCCGCATACGCCGTTACGATCTCAATACCAGCATTTCAGGACGGATGCTCTTAAGTTATGCTCCCATTGAGGAACAGAAAGATATCATCGCTTCATGGGGAGAGGAAAAAGGAGTCTTCCAAGGGCTGAGCTGTGAAGAGATCCTGGAAAAACTGCGTTCCATGAGAGACGTTGAGATCTGCATCGACAGCCACAAGAGTAAGTTTGCCGCCGCCATCCCCCTGAAAGGGAACAGGGGGATCAATATGGGTATCGGTGCTGTCTGGCGGGAAGAGAATGACGGAAAAAGAGAGTTTATTTTTCAGGCACTCAGAAAATGCGCTTCAAAATTATCTGATATCATAACAGTTGAAAATTTCGGATAAAGCAACAAAAAGGAGAGAACACTGTGAAAAATCCCCCCATGCCTCCAAGAAACTTCACGCTGATCGAGCTATTGGTGAGTGCTGCTTGCAAAGTTAGGGTTTTGCCGTTGTATTACCTGAAAAAAGAGAACAAAAAAATGCCTTATTATGCTTGCGAAGAAAGCGCTTCATGCCCCAACGGGGCGCTTCATATTTTCCGCAGGAAAATGCTTCATACGGCGGAGCCGTACTTCATTCGATCAGCGTTCACGCTGATTGAACTTCTGGTCGTAATTGCAATAATCGCCATCCTTGCCGCCATGCTGCTGCCCGCTCTTCAACAGGCGCGAATGCGCGCCCACGGCGCCCAGTGCCAGAACAATCTGAAACAGTGCGGCGTGATTTTCGCCAATTACTGCAATGACAACAATGATTATATGTTCGCCCAGAAGTACAGCAGCTACACCTTTGAGGGTAAGGCTTTGAGCAATATCTGCTGGCTTGATTACCGCCGGGAACTGATGCAGGGCGGCTATTTTGCAACTCCTCTCCAGGTCCAGAGAGTCCCCAAAACTTTGATCTGCAATGTGACCGCACCCTTTTCCGACGGCATGAACAAAAATAGATTTTTTACTTCTTCATGGGGCAGTTACATGTACAACGGCTACTACCCCAACGGCGCCAAAGGGGGGACTCTGACCTTTGAAAAGGGGTACAAGCTTTCCTTCATAGATCAGCCCTCGGTGCTGATGGTCCTGGGGGACAGCAAAAGCCCCGGCAACTTCATGCAGCAGAGCACCCTCTATTACGGGCACAACGGACAGGTGAGCATACTTTATCTGTCAGGTCATGCCCAGTTCCGCAAAGCAGAAGATATCGCACTCCACCGCAAAGATTCACTGATGTGGACCGGCTGGAAGAAATCAATTTATCCGTAAATTAAGGAATCGTCCATGCGTAAATTTTTCATCTTTGCCATTTTTTGAATGACTTTTGAAATTACCTCCATAAAAAAAGGAATCGTCCATGTGTAAATTTTTTATCCTTGCAGCGGCAGTGCTTGCACTGACTTGTTCCGGCAGCACCAACTATGCCCTGCGTACCAACGGCAGCTCCTTCGTGGGCAAAGAAATGGCGTACCGCGCTATTGACGGAAATGTCAACACCTACTGGGGGGTGGATCCTTACCCCAGAAGCATCGTCCTGAAACTCAGCAATGTCTGCCGGATCGACAAAATCAGACTGGTCTTTTACAAAACAGGGGTCTACACCTTCAAGGCGGAGTACTCCCTTGACAATGTTTCCTACAAAGAACTCTGTTCCGGCACTGTCAAAGGGTTTTTTGAAAAATCCTTTGAAAAGCGCCCCATGCAGTATCTGAAACTGACCATGCTCCACAACAAGACCAACCGGGGCGTCCACGTCTGCGAACTGGAGCTTTACGGTCCCGACGGGCAGAAGGTGAAAAAACTTGCCCCCCGCCCGGCGGCGCGTGAAAAGATCTCTCCTCTGGCAGGGGGAAAGATATTGAAGCCTCTCAAAATCACAGGGAGCAGCTTTTTCACCGCTCAGAACAAAAGAGAAAAGCATACCCCCGAACTTGTGGGCGATGGCAAGACCGGTGACTACAACGCCTACTGGGCAAGCGACTTCAAAAACAAGGCGCCCGCCCCCCACTGGGTCTGTTTCGACTTCGGCAGAAATGTCACCTTCAACGCCGTGAAGCTGGATATGGTGGAGCGTTACAACTTTTCGGTGCTCTGCGGTAATTTCAAGGTGGAGTACTTCGACGGCAAAACATGGAAAGTGCTGGTCCATGAACCCCGCTACACCGCCAGATTTTTCAGTGCCATGAAGAACAAAGATCCTCAGAAGCGCTATGAGGCACGGATCCCGGATGCCCACCCGGTGTTCCACTTCCCCGCTGTGACAGGAAGCAAAGTGCGTTTTTCCACCATGGATGCCATTGCCCGTCTGGATGAAATGAGTGTTCTCTTTTTCAAAAAGCGCCCGGTCATTCCGAAAGCCGCCGCCCCCAAGGCCTTCAACGACGGTATCGTGCGTTACTCCTTTGCCCCGGCGGGAGCGGAGTTTATGCCGGGGTTCGTCCGTCCGCAGCTTAAAAGCAAGGGGAAGATCTATTTCGTTGACCGGGGACACCCCGACGGTCTGCGCCGTTACTTTGCCGCAGGATTTGGAGATGCCGCTTTATCCATCCCCGTGAAAAAGCCCGGGATCTATCAGGTTTTCGTCATGGGGGGAGATCAGCTTGCCGCCGTCAGGGGCACCGATCTTCTCATCAACGGCAAAAAGTTCCGTCTGCCCGCCGCCCCCAAGTATCATTTCCCCAGAGATATCTTTACTGTGGAGGCGGAAAAAAGTGTTGACATCACATTCAAAGGCAACTGGATCATCAACGCCCTCATCCTCATTCCTCTTGAAAAGGCAAAGGGATTCCGTCCGGAGCTTGCCGATCTGATCATCGGGAAAAATCACAAACACTTCAGACCCGATCCCCAGAAAACATATACCGTTCCCTTCAAGGCAACTGCCGCTGAAGTAAAACAGGGATTTGTGAACTTCACCACCCCCATCGACCAGCGGGTCTTTGTGAACACCACTGCGAAACCGGAACAGCGTGGCAAAGCGCTCAAAGCACAAAGTGCCGCCGACGCTTTGAAGGCTGTGACCACAAGTTTCCACTTTCTTAAAAACATCCCTGATTTCAAGGTCACCTGTTCCGGCAAACTCAAAGCCACGCTCCATCCGGTGAAAAACTGGCTCCAGCGCACAGGACACAAAGGAAGTGCACGCACCTTTGCTCTGGTTCCCGAAGTTCTTGAAGAAAACAAAGAGTTCTACGCCCTCAAAGGGAACACAAAGCAGTATTACCTTCTCTTTGACATCCCCGCAGGAACCAAAGCCGGTGTCTACAAGTGTACCCTGACCGTCACCGGCAAGGGTATCCCCGCAACGGTGATCCCCGTTGAGTTCAAGGTGCTTCCTTTCACTCTGGAGCGTGCCGACCGCAACCAGTATGCCGCCATGTACAATGCGGACATCCACAATCCCTTTGTCACCTTGAGTTCCAACGCCGCCTTTGACCGGGCGCGCCTGCTTGATATGCGGAAACACAATATGAACTCCATCCTCTTCCCCGCCGGGCGCTTCACCACAAAAGAGCAGGTAAAAAAACTCTACCTTCTGGTGAACAAACGCCTTGACGAGTGCGGATTCCCCCGTCTGCCCATGGCGTGGCACAATCAGAACTTCACCGCAGAAGAGGTGAAATTCATTCAGCAGATGGTGAAGGAAACCGGACTGCGGGAAATACTCTACTACCCCGTGGATGAACCCCATTTCGGCAGAAGACATATCGCAGAAAAGATGTATCCTCTGGTGAAGAGCGTCCCCGGCACCCGGAGCTACAGCACCGTCACCGAGGAGGATATCAAAAGTTTCGGCAAGTACCTTGATTTCCGTACCTACATGATCACCGGTTACGCTAAATTCGAGCCCGACCGGATCGTTAAGGATTGCAAGAAAGATAAGGCACACTTCTACTGGTACTCCAACGCCGGACGGGAATATCCCGATGCCAACCGCTACAAGGCGGGATTCTTTGCCTGGCGCTGCGGCAGCTCCGGACAGCTTTACTGGGCATACGACAACACCGGGAACGATCTCTGGAACGACTTCGATTCAAGAGCCCACGACCACAACGCCGTCTATATCATCGACGAGAAGATCCGTTCCACAATACAGTGGGAAGCTATCCGTGAGGGACTTGACGATCTGCGTTACATCTATATGCTTGAGAAACTCATTGCCAGATACCCCAACGCTCCTGCGGCGAAATCCGCAAAGGCGCTTCTGGCACGGCTGCGCAAAGAGACCTGCGTGGATCTCAATGCCTACAAAAAACGGTTCGGACTCCCCATCGACGTGCACCACTACTGCTGGTGGGCTCCTGAAAAAATGGAAAAAGAACGGAACAACATCATCGCCGAAATCTTGAAATTTCCCAAAGGAAAGTGAAATAAAATGAAATTTGAAAACGGAACACTGTGTGTCGGTCCCGCCCGGCTGAGCTGGGAACTGGGATTCGGCAGCGGCAAAAAAGAGGAAGAAATCAAATATATCGGTCCTCAGGATATGGACTCCTTTCTCCCCGCCCCCAATGGCGGCACATGGGAAAAAGGCTCCTTGAGCGTTACCGTGGAATACGCTGAGATCGACGGCATACTTCAGGGCGTTATCTCTTTTTCCGGCAATGACGGGGTGAATGACCCTATTGAAGAGGTGATCTTTCCCCGTGCCGAAATGCCCCTTGATGAGGAAAGCTGCATACTGCTCCCTGTGAGTCAGGGCAGAGTGATGAAAAACCTGACCGGTGAGTGGGACGAATCCACTTTAAGCCGTACTGAAGGGCGCTACCGTTCATTCCGCTGCACCTCTGTTTACGCAAAGGGCAAAGGGATCTACTTTGACTGCCGGGACTCAAGGTTTTACAACAAAGGCTACAAATGGCGGAAAGAGGGAGAAAACCTTGTCTACAGACACATCCACTATCTCCCCCTTGATGGCAGAGGGGAGTTCACGCTGCCCTACCGCTGCGGTGTCACCGAATTTGAAGGCGGATGGTTTGAAACTGCCATGATCTACAAAAAATGGGCACGCCAACAGATCTGGTACAAGAACGCCCTGCGGGAAAAGAATCCTCTGAAAGATGTTTCCATGTGGCTCTGGAACCGGGGGCGCATCGATTATGTTTTTCCCCCTACCGAGCGTCTGGCGGAGGATTCAAAAGTGCCCATCGCCCTTGACTGGTACTGGTGGCACCACAACCCCTACGACACCGATTACCCCGACTTCTGGCCCCCCCGTGAAGGCGTTGAGGCCTTCAAAAACGCCGTGCAGCGCATGAATGACAAGGGGATCTACACTCAGGTCTACATCAACGGACGCACCTGGGATCTGGATGGACCTTCCTACCACGAAGGGGGCGGTGATGAGATCGAGATCAAGCGTGACGGCTCCGACTATGCTGTTGCCTTCAACAGCTACAACCACCACCGTCTGGGATATATGTGCGGCGAAGCTCCCGTATTCCGGCGGAAAATGGCGGATCTGGTCAAGACTCTCTGCGATGCGGGACTCCCCGGTGTCTACATGGATATGATCGGATGCACCACCGGAACCAACTGCTACAATCCCAAACACAAACATGCCCGGGGGGGCGGGGATTACAATATAAACGGCTACCGTGATATGATAAAAATGATCCGGGAGGAAAATCCCGGAAAACTCCTTTCCACCGAGGATTGTGCGGAAAACTGGCTGGATCTCTTTGACTCCATGATCGTGCTCTTTTCCACCAGCAGCGAGCGCATGGGGGATCCTACTGAGTTCGTGCCCGCCTTCAGCGCCATTTACCACGGAACCAACGCCCTTTTCGGCAGTTATGCCCTCCCTGATGCCATTCCGCCGTGGGATGAGCTCTGGCCCGCAGAAGACCGGTTCCCCGCAGAGGACGAACAGGATTGGAACGCCCTCTATCCCTGTCAGTTCTTCCTTGAGCTGGCGCGGGATATCACCTGGGGTATGCAGCCCATGATCTGCAACTTCCAGATGAAGCACATCGAAGACCCCAAGTTTGCTGAAGTGTACAAATATATCCTTGACACAGCCCGGTTCTACTATCAGAACCGTGATGTGCTTTACAGTGCTGAGATGGTAACTCCGGGGGAACTTGAGTGTGCAAAGATCCCTGTGGACTTCATCGTCCGCGGCATCTTCACCCACAAGGAGCATCTGCGGACGATCCATAAGGAGTCCCTCCCTGCCATCTGCCACAGCGTCTGGCAAAGGTCCCAAGGGGGAAGGTGCCTGATCCTTGCCAACTACACCCCCGATGAACAGGAGTGGAAGTTTGAAAACCTTTCAGGAAAAATGGCTCCCCGCTCTTATCAGAGAGTGGAGCTCCCCTGAAAAAGCTGCAACTTTATGATTTTTTTGCTGTAAAACGGTGGAAAAAACAGTAAAGCGGTGCTATGTTATAGTAATTTGTGTGAATTTTAAGGAGTTTTTACTATTATGGCAACCAAATGGATCTCTCATCGCGGAGAGTCTTACGACGCTCCGGAAAACACTGTGCCCGCCTTCCGGCTCTCTCAGGAAAAGAAAACTGACGGCATGGAGTGCGACATCTACTTTACCAATGACGGCAAAGTGGTCTGCAACCATGACGGCGATACGGGGAGAGTCTCCGGCAACTTTATCAAGGCAAGTGTTTCCGAAAGCTCCTACGCAGGGTTGCAGTGCATCGATGTTTCCAACGGCAAAGCCGGTTACGCCGGTGCCCGTATCCCCCTTTTCACCGATACGCTCCCCTATCTGGGACCCGGACGGGAATACTATGTGGAGATCAAAAAAGGCGACCTTAACATGGCACCTGAACTGATCCGGATCGTTGACAGTTGCGGGATCCCCAAAGAGCAGTTCGTCATGATCTGCTTTGACGATGCTGTGGTGAAGTTCTACAAGGAGCTTGCCCCCGAGCGCAAAGCTCTGCTTCTGGTGGGCGGCAGACCCGTTGCCCCCGCAGAAGAGGTCATCGAAAGACTGCAAAATTGCCACGCCGACGGTGTGGATATCTATTGTGCAGATAATATCGACGAAGAGTATGTGGCAAAGGTCCGTGCCGCAGGCTTCTCTTTTGCCGTCTGGACCGTGGATATCCCCGAAGTGGCGAGAAAATTCCTTGATCTCAAGGTGGATGCCATCACCAGCAACCGTGCCGCCTGGCTTCAGGAAATGTTCAAATAATTATCATAAAGGTTTACATACAATGGACAAAAAATCAAATCTCTATGCTATGGACTTCATCGACGGCGATCATCTTGAAGTCATGCAGCTGGAACGGATGAAAAAAATCATCCGCCACGCTTTCAACAATGTGGAGTTCTACCGCAACCGCATGAGAAAGTACAATCTCACCCCCGATTCCATCAAGACTCTTGACGATGTTTCCAAGCTCCCCTTCATGGTCAAGCAGGATCTGCGTGACACCTATCCCTTCGGTCTGCTGGCTGTGCCCCAGTCCGAAGTGGTCCGTCTCCACGCTTCAAGCGGAACCACCGGCAAACCCATCGTCGTCGCCTACACCAAAGAGGACCTCAAGGTCTGGACCGAAGTTGTCCACCGTGCCATGGCAAACTGCGGACTTTCCAACTCTGACATCGTTCAGGTCTCCTACGGTTACGGACTCTTCACCGGCGGTCTGGGCGCCCATTACGGTGCCGAGGATCTGGGAGCAACTGTGGTTCCCACCTCCGGCGGCAACACCCGCCGTCAGATCATGCTCATGCGTGACTTCGGCGTCAACGCCATCTGCTGTACCCCTTCTTACTTCATCCACCTTATCGACGAAGCCGCCAAGACCGGCATCGACTTGCGTGAACTCCCCATCCGTGCCGGTATTTTCGGCGCCGAACCCTGGACCGCAGGCATGCGCAAGTATGTGGAAGAAAACGCCGGTATCGAAGCATTTGATATCTACGGACTTTCCGAGATCATCGGTCCCGGTGTGGCTATCGAATGTCCCTGCCATGACGGTCTGCATATTTATGAGGATCATTTCTATCCTGAGATCATCGACCCCGACACCGGCAAGGTCCTCCCCGACGGCGAATTCGGTGAACTGGTGCTCACCACATTGAGCAAATACGCCATGCCTATGATCCGCTACCGGACCCGCGACCTGACCCGGATCATCCCCGGACGGTGCGCCTGCGGCAGAACCATCCGCCGTATCGACCGCATCTCTTCACGCAGCGATGATATGTTCATCATCCGCGGCGTCAACGTCTTCCCCTCTCAGATCGAAGCCGCTCTGCTGAACGTTCCGGGAACCACCCCCAACTACATGATCACCCTTTCCAACGAAAAGGGTATGGACAATGTGTCTGTTGAAGTTGAACTGTCTCAGGAAAAATTCAACGAACTGGGCGACAATCAGGAGCCCTTCCGCCGCCAGGTCTCTGCCATGGTGGAGTCCGTCACCGGTATCCGTATGGCTCTCACCCTGGTCGCTCCCGGATCCATCCCCAGAAGCGAAGGCAAAGCCAAACGGGTCATCGACAACCGCGTCCGCGACTGATCTTCCGCTTCAGAGTCAAAAAGGAACTGCCCCCCTGAAAAGGGAAAAGGCAGTTCCTTTTTTGTGGTGTCAGATCAGCTGACGGTGATCTTGCGGGGGATGGCGTGTTCAGCCTTGGGCAGTGAAAGAGTCAGTACACCGTCTTTGGCGCAGGCTGAGATCTTTCCAATGTCCACGGCGTCGGAAATGTAGAAGGAACGTTTGAAGACTACGGGGAGCCCCCGGCGCTGGAGTGTGCTTTTGCCTTCGATCTTCAACATGCCGTTGCCGGCTTCGATCTGGATGTCTGAAGTCTTGACTCCGGGCATTTCAAAAGCGATCTCGACACCGGAAGGGGTGTCCTCCACGTCGGCAGGGGGACGGAGAGTCACATATTCGGGGGTGGCATGTTTTTCAGTTTTTTCCTTGTCTTTCATAAGAAACAGCTCCTTTCTGCTTGGTGCGGTGAAGTTTATTTTCCGCAGGTGACTTTGATGGTGCGGGGCTGAGACTCCTTTTTCAGCTCCCGGGGGATCGTGACCTGCAGGATCCCGTGTTCGTAAGAAGCCTTCGCTTCGGCGCCTATGACCTTCACCGGCAGGTGGAGCGACTCTTCAAAGCTCATGCAGGAACGCTCTTTGAACATGTAGTTGTGTTTTTCCCCTGCATGTTCATCTTCGCAGTGACAGCAGGTCTTGACGCTGATGAGATTGCCGGTGATCTCCACGTCAAAGTCTTCCGCCTTGTGTCCGGGGCAGGCGAAAAGGAGCGTCACCTCTTTTTCTCCCACCTTCAGATCGTGGACAGGTCCCCAGGGATGGTGACGGCGGAGCAGTTCGGGATCGGGGCTCCCGAAGATGCTCCGGAAAAACTCTTCCACACCGGGAAAGGTGTGTTCCAGTTCCACAGGGAACTCGTTCTCCCTTCTGGCAAGCAGATTCATAAAAGATCCTCCTCTTTTTTTTGCGGCGGCTGATTCCGTACCGCAACAATCAAGATAAGCGGTTCCGGGCAAAAATCAAGGGAACTTTAGCAAAAAGTCTCTTTTGGATTTGCAATTTGCACAAAACGGTGTTATCTTACAGGTAAACCGTAAAACGAAGCAGAAAAACATTTTTGGTCTTATGGATCCTGAGAAAAAAAGAAACTTTGATGTGGGGCACAGCCGCAAGTGGATGCTCTCACTGAACTATATCCCTGCCGGGACTTGAAGCGGCTTTTTCTTCTGCCCCGATGAAGGAAGAAGCGCACTTTCTCTTTTTTGCCTTGAAGCGCTCCTTCTTTGCAGTTGTTGTCAGAGGCAACACTTTTTTGAATTTCTATTTCCTATAAAGATTTCATATAACAGGAGTATGTAAAAATGTCTAAAATCCGTACAGTTCTCGGTTTCGATATGGAAACCGATATCGGCAGCTGGACCAGTTTCTATGACGGGTTCCGTATCGGCACCCCCAAGATCCTTGAGATCCTTGACCGCCGGGGCGTTACCGCCACCTTCTTCTTCACTGCGGACTCCGCTCAGAAGAACCCCGACATGGTGAAGATGGTGAAAAATGCCGGTCATGAGATCGGCTGCCACACCCTTTTCCACGAAACCATCGGCGACTCTCTCTTTGAGATCCCCGGTATGCTGCCCATTCTCCCTGAGGAAGTGGAGCACCGCATCGAACTCTGCACTCAGATCGTTGAAGATATTGCAGGAGTTCACCCCACCAGTTTCCGCTGCCCCCGTCTTTTCGGCTCCACCCAGGTGGTCCGCGCCCTTGAAAGATTGAACTACAAGGCAGATGCCACCTATCCCATGTACTTCTACAAAGAGCAGCTTGTTCCCTACCATCCCAGCGCCGACGACTGGACCAAAAAGGGCGACATGAAGCTGGTTGAGATCCCCAACTTCGCTGACCTTTCCATGGAGTCCAAGGACCAGTACGGCAGAGATATGGACCAGTGGCCCCTGTGGAGAACGGAAAACGCCGAAGCGGTCATGAAACATGTGGAAGGCTACAGCAAATACTGCGCTGAACGCAATACTGAGCCCTTCCTCTGCTTCTACGCCCATCCCTGGGAGTTTGCAAAAATGCCCGAAGGTCTCATCCACTCCGGCGAAGGCGCTGTGCTGCCTGATCCCTTCATCATCAAGAACTGCGGCGAATACTCCGCCATCCAGTTTGAACGCTTGATAGAAATGCTCCAGAAAGAGGGCTACGAATTCTATCAGGCTGGCGACATCACCGTTGATTGATAACCTTGAAAATATAAACAACCCCTAAACAAAGGAGAACCAACTATGAAGATCCCGACACAGGAGTATTTCGATCGTATTGCCAAGTTCCAGGCCAATATGAAAAAGGCAGGTCTTGATGCCTGTCTGGTCCATGGAACCGAATCCGACTTCGCCAACGTCCGTTACCTTTCCGAGTACTGGCCCACCTTTGAGCAGGCCGGTGTCTTTGTTCCCGCCGAAGGGGACGCCATTCTGCTGATCGGTCCTGAGAGTGAAAAGTATGCCCGCGGCCGCAGTGTGCTGCCCAATGTCATGCTCATGCTCAACTACCGTGAATCCGCTGAGCCCGACTACCCCGGTATCCCTCTTTCCACCTTTGACGTGGTCGCCAAGGCTGCTCTGGGCAGGAAAAAGCTGAAAAAACTGGGTCTGGTCGGCACTGCCGTCATGACCAAACCCACCCTCGACGCTCTTGCCGCCCAGCTCCCCGGTGTGGAACTGGTCAAGGCTGACGATGTCTTCAAAGAACTGCGCTGGATCAAGAGCGAAAACGAACTTGCCTGCCACCGCAAAGCCTTCAAAGTCGCTGAAAAGGCTGTTCAGGCCATGCTCAACGAGATCAAACCCGGAATGACTGAGTTTCAGGCTATCGGTATCGCCCAGCGTGAGATCTACGCCAACGGCGGTGAATACGAAGGTCACAGCCTCTACTGCTTCGGCGGCGACCGTACCAGCAACGGTATCAGCCGTCCCACCTCCGCCAAACTGAAAAAGAACGAGATCATCCAGCTGAACATCGGTGCCCGTGTGGGCGGTTACAGCTCCTCCATCGGTCTGCCCGTTTACTTCGGCAAGCTGCCCAAGGCTCAGATGGCTCTGGTGGAGTTCGGTCTCCGTGCCCACAAGTACACCTTTGAACTCATGAAGGCAGGCGCCGATGCCGCCAGCATCGCCAAAGATTACACCCAGTGGGGTATCGATCAGGGCTGGGGCGACTACATGCTCTACGGACCTGTCCACGGTCTCGGTATCATGGAAACTGAGTCCCCCTGGATCGAAACCACCAGCAACTACAAACTCAAACCCAACATGACCTATCAGATCGACACCTTCTTCACCGGTGACGGATACGGTCTGCGCTGGGAGCGCGGTTGCGTCATCAAGGAAGGAGGATGCGAACTCTTCTCCAAGAAGTTCATGTCCCTCAAGGATTGCAAACTGGATTGATGTTCCTTTAAGGCAATATGACTTCCGTTTCTCCTTCAGGGGAGGAACGGAAGTTTTTTACAGGGAGCCATTATGCGAGCGTTGGTACAGAGAGTCAAAAAAGGCAGCGTCACCATTGACGGCAAAGTCAACGGCGCTATTGAACAGGGATTGGTGATCCTGCTGGGCGTCACCCACACCGATACCGAAAAGGATGCCGATTTCGTCGCCGACAAATGTGTGGATCTGCGGATCTTTGAAGACGAAAACGGCAAGATGAACAAAAGTCTTGAAGATATCGGCGGCAGTATACTGCTGATTTCACAGTTCACTCTCTATGCCGCCACCCGCAAAGGACGGCGCCCCTCTTTTGATGCTGCGGCACGTCCGGAAGTAGCTGAACCCCTTTACGAGTATTTTATCCAAAGACTCCGCAGCAGGGGGATCCCGGTGGAAACCGGTATTTTTGGTGCTGATATGCAAGTTGAGATCCACAATGACGGTCCTGTGACCGTAATGGTGGAGTTCCCTGAAGTGTAAACTGGATCATAAAGGAATCTGTCATTATGCCCCGTAAAGATGATATCTGGGAAAATATCGAATATTTTCCTGAAGGTGCCGAACTTACCCCTTTCATGTTCAGAGGTGAGGAGTATTATCTGCTGAACTTTTCCCCCGCCCACGACAAGCTTCCCGAAGGCACGAAAGAACACGCTAAAATCTTCCATGCCGCCACCGGAAAATGCGGTGCGCCCCTTATGGAAGGGTACTACTTCATTTCCGCCTACAGCGATCCCCGCTCCGGCAAAGTCTACTGTTTCGCCCCCCGCTTTGACAAGCCCCGGGCGTGGATGACAGGACACGCCATTGATTACATCTCTTCTGATGATCTGATCCACTGGAGCGATCCCGCCCCCGTCATCGAAAACTACAACAGCGGTTCTCTGCTCAACACAGGAGTCACCTTTGACGGCGAAAGATATGTGATGCTTGTGGAACTGCGTGACACGGGCAAACCCTTTTCCGTCAAGTTCCTTGAGTCCCGGGATCTGAAAAACTGGTCTCTTATCGACGGAGCCCTTTTCCGCAACAATATCACCTATCTGGGAGCGGGCGCCATCTACTTCATCCCTGAGGACGGCTACTACTACATCACCTACCTCAATGAATTTACCAACGAAGAGACCGGCGACCTCAACTACGACACCCATATCGCCCGGAGCCGTGATCTTTTCCACTGGGAACGGGGCAAAAAGTCCATTCTTTTCCCTGACTACTCCCATATCATTCTCGGAAGCGCCGGTATCCGTGAGATCAACACCAGCGATGCGGAGTTCATCGAGATCGGCGGCAGAGTCAAAGCCTGCAGCGCAGGGGGCAACCAGCTGGGGATCAAAGACCGCTATACCTGCTGGTACAACGGGACAATGGCAAAACTTTTTGCAAGTTTTTTCTGATGAAATGATGCTTTGGAGATCCTCCGGAAGGGCTGTTGCAAAACCTTGAAAAAGGTGAGCCGCAGCCTTTTTCAGTTGTTGGGGCAGAAAGCTTCAGAGAAACAATTTTACGGGATATCGCCATAAAGGACTTGATTTTTCGGCGTTTTATACTATATTTCTAAGATGTGGAGGTAATTTCAAAAGTCATTCAAAAAATGACAAAGATGCCATTCGCAAAGAGCTGTAAAGGGTAGTTTGAGGTTGCTACCTTTAAGGTAACAGCCGAAAACGCTCCCTTTATCAGATCGAAGCGAGGGCGCTTTGACAATTTTGAGGAGTTTTGAAATTGCCTCATGTGGAAAAAGAATTGGAGAAAGCGATATTTCACAGGAGGAAGAATGAACTTTATTGCCCCGGACTGGCTTTATCTTTTGATACTCCCTTTGGTACTGATGCCCCTTCTTGCTCTGATCGGCAGAGCGCGCAGGAAAGAACGCCTCAATATACTTCTGGGAGCCAATGCCGACTCCCCGGAAGCCGTACACCTTTCCCGGGGGCGCAGACTCCTGCGGATCATATTGCTCTGCACAGCGGTCATTTTCATCGTTATCGCCTGCGGACGCCCCTTTTTCTATGCCAAACTGCTGCCCTTTGAAGAAAAAGGCAGGGATCTGCTGGTGCTCTGCGATGTTTCCCGGAGCATGAATGCCGCCGATATCGCCCCCTCCCGGCTCCGCCACGCCCAATTTCTGCTTCATCAGCTTGCCGCCCGTGACCGGGGGGACCGTCTGGGATTGATCCTCTTTGCGGGGAACGCTTATCTCAGCTGTCCTCTGACCTCAGATCCGGTGACCTTCAACGAGTATGTGGATGACATTTCCACCGACAGCGTTCCGGCAGGGGGGACCAACCTTGAACGGGCGCTCCAGGTGGCGCTCAAAGCTTTTGAAAGCTCAGAGTCCGGCAACCGTGCCATCATACTGATGACCGACGGTGAAGAGCTTCAGGGCAGCATCAAAAAGGTCACAGAAGAGCTGGTCAAACGGCACATCCCCGTTTTCGCCATCGGCTTCGGGGATCCCGTCAACGGTTCCGTGATCCCCCGGACTCCGGGGGAAAGTGCTCTGATCCGTGACCGGAAAGGCAAGATCGTCACCACCCGGCTCAATGAAAAGCTTCTGAGTTCTCTTGCCGCCGCCACCAAGGGGATTTATATCCGCACCACGGCGACGGATTCCGGATTTCCCCAGCTGCAGTCCGCCATTGACGGTCTTGACCGCCTCAGCAGGGAAAATGTGAAGCACAAGCTCCCCGTTGAAGAGTTCCCAAAAGCTCTGGCGGCGGCACTGGCGGCATTGTTTGCTTTTCTGCTTCTGTCAGAGAGAAAGAGCCCTGCAGTTCCCCTTTCTTCCCTGCTTCTGGGGTTGTCAGTATTCATGGCACTTCCGGGTCTTGAGGGAGCAGAAAAAAAGAGTGTCCCTCTCCTTGCAGAAAAGGGCAAGGGGAGTGCCCCGGCGCCGACTGTCATAACTGAGCCCAAGACTCCGGAAGAGACCTACAATCTGGCACGGAACATGCAGATATCAGGCAACAAAGGCTGCGAAGAGCTTTACCGCAAACTGATCTCCCGTCTGCCCGCCGATTCCCCTCTGCGCGCCAAAAGTTTTCTCAATCTGGGAACAGGACTCCACAACGACAGCCGCAGTCTGCAAAAAAATATCGGTGAACAGCTCAAACAGCAGCGTCCGGCAGAAGCTTTGAAAACCATCAAGGAGTCTCTCACCCTTTCTGACGGAGCTGAAGAGCTGTACAGTGCCTCTGTTTCAGGCGGAGCACCTCCTGAAAAGGTCCTGAGCTCCAACCTCACCACCCTTTTCCGTGAACGCAAAGCTCTTGAAGAGCTGAAGAAAAAAATCGAAGAACTGTTGAAACAGCAGCAGAAGGCACAAGATCAAACCGCCTCTGCACAGCAGCAGAATCAGCAAAAGCCCCGGAATCAGCAGCAGCGCCAACAGCAGCAGCAGTCCATCAACAAGGCACAGCAGGCAAGCAATCAGCTCCGGGATCAGGCGCAGCAGCTGAAACAGTCACAACTGGCACAGTCTGCCCAAAAAGCTTCTCAGGAGCTGCAGAAAGCTTCTGAAGCCAAAAAAAAGGGGCAGGATCAACAAAGTTCCCGCCATCTTGAAAAGGCGCTCCGGGAGCTGGCGAAGCAGGGCGGTCAACAGCAAAAAGCAGAAGGTTCCCCGCCTCAGAACTCAAGGGGGACTCCGGAACCGCCTCAAAGCAAGGCTCAGCAAAACGCCCGGCACACCCCTGCCCCCGGCAGTATGCAGAAACAGGAGAACCGCAAAGGAGCAGAACAGATGCTGGAAATGATGGGCGAAGATGATAAAAAAATGCGTTCCGCCATCAAACAGCGTCAACGCATGAGCAGACCGCAGACAGAAAGGGATTGGTGATCTGAAATGAAAAGTTACACGGGATTTTTTCTGAGTGCAGTGCTTTTGTGCGCCGCAATGTCTCCGGCACTTGAAGTAGGTCTTGAACCTGTCAGACGCAACGTGCAGATGGGTAAATTCATTCAGCTGCAGCTGAGTTCCGATAAAAGGATCACTAAGATCGACACCCCTGAAGTATCAGGGGCACAGTGGGAAAATTCTTACAGTTCCAGCGGCATGAGGAGTATCAACGGCAAAGTGACTTACACCCGTACACTTATGCTGATCCCCTCACAGGAAGGCACAGTAACGATCCCACCGTTCAGGGTCCATGCGGGAAAAGAAAGCGCTTTGACGAAAGAGATCAGGATCCGTGTGCTTCCCCGCAGTGCCGGCGGCGGCGGTGAAGTGAAGATCGCCGACGTGGTCAAAGGGAAAGTCAGCATTGCCGGGAAGAAGAAGAGTTACTATGCGGGCGAAGAGCTGGTGATCCACTGTGATCTTCTCATTGACGAGCGCTTTATGACCCAGATCCGCGCCAATTACCTGCCTGAGCTTCTCAACACCGGGAATGCAGTTTTCACACTCTACAACTACCGGGGCGGCAGGATCAGATTTCAGCTCGGCACGCCTTCGGAAGTGGTGGAAAAGGAGAATGTTTTCATCTGTCACAGATTTACAGCCCGGTGCCGGGTGCTGATTCCCGGGACATTCGCTCCGGGGGCGACGATCCGGTTGGGGATCGTCCGGAAAAACGCCGTGGAGGAAGATGACTTTTTCGGTGGGTTCGGCTTCGGTGGCGGACTTTTCAGCACTGACAGAGTCATGCCTTACACACTGAAATTCACCCCGGCACCGCCGGTGGAAATAAAGGCACTGCCGCCGCTCCCTGCGGGTGTGACAAGCTGCGGACTGGTGGGGCAGTGGCAGATCAGCGGAGCGCTTTCGTCAAAGTCGCTCCGTCAGGGGGAGGTTGCGGAACTGGAATTGAAGTTCAAGGGCGAAGGAGCCCTGGAAAATTTCAAAGCGCCTGAACTGCAGTTCCCGGGATTCCGGCTTTATCCCCCTGAAGTGCAGAAGAAAAAGAATGAGATCACCGCCAAGTACGCCCTCATTCCTCTGGAATCAGGGGAAAAGGTCCTTGAACTGACTCCTGTGAGTTTTTCTCCTGTGCAGAACAAATGGGTGGGAAGCAAGATAGAGTTCAAAGCCGCCGTAGCCCCCGGAAAAACGGCAACGGTCCCTGCGGTACAGAAGAACTTCGGGACTTCAGTTGCGGCAAAGAGGTCAAAAGAGAGAAGTGAAGTTCCTGCAACTGCCGGTCAGCAGCTCCTTTATCAGAAAAATGCTCCCGGAGCGGTGGTGGAGCTGCCTTTGATCCGCAACAATCTTTTCCTGCTGCTGTTTTTCATCTTCGGGATGCCGGTTGCAGCAGCAGGAATTGAGTTGTACTTCCGCCGCCGGGAAAAGGAGAACGCTGCGCCGGAACTGTCAGCAAAGCGGCGGCGCAGAAAAGCCCTGGCAGCCCTTGCTGCGGAACTGCGGCGCAAGGGTGATACGCCTGAGTTCCGTCAGCGTCTGATCCCTCTTCTGGGAGAATCCATGGGGCTTTCTGCGGGAGCATCTGCGGGAGATCTTGCCCGTCAGGTGGAAGATCCTGAACTGTGCCGTTACTTTGCGGGGATCGAAAGTTCAAGCTACATCCCCGGCGGTACTTCGGGGAGTGTTTTGAGTGAAGGGACCAGAAAAGCTTTGCTCCGGCTTTTGAAAAAGTATTCATTAGTGCTGATATGTTTTGCATGTTTTTCCGGAGCGGGAGGTGCTGAATTGAATCAGGAGTTCAACAGAGGGGAGTTTGCCAAAGCCTCACTCCGCTACCTGGATCTTGCGGGGAACGATACGGGATACCGTCCGGCGATGCTTTACAATTACGGAAACAGCCGGTATTATCTGAATAATCTTCCTGAGGCGCGATGGGCGCTGAATCTTGCCCATCTGCTTGCTCCCGGCGACGGTGAGATCCGTGCCAATCTTGAACATGTGAACAGCCGTCTGTTTGAAAATGCTTCTGCTCCCGGTTCTCTGAGGGGATTTCTGCGCGGATTGCGGGATCATTTCCGTTGTGACCAATACCTGCTTTTCGGCAGTTTCTGCTGGGGGTTGCTGTGGATGGTGTGGAGTTTCCGCCGGAAATTGGGTCCTGGGCTGTTTTACGGCAGCGGCGGAGCGTTGATATTTGTGATCGTGGTATGTTTGCTGAGCTGCGGGGGGCAGTTGAATGACAATTATTCGCCGCGCCGGATCATCATCACGCAGCGTTCTGCGGAACTGCGTACTTTGCCGGGCTTCAATGCGGGCAGCACAGAAAGCACGCTCCGGGGAGGGAGTGAAGGAGAATTGATCCAGCGTGACAGTTCCGACTTCTGCCGTGTCAGGATCAACGGTCGTGAGGGGTGGCTTCCTGAAACAAGTTTCAAGCGTGCTTTTCCCGGAAAACTTTTCTGACCGCTCAGTCAGAGCGGGGGGGCGAGAAGCAAAAAAGGTAAAAAAATCAAAAAAAATTAAAAAGGCGGCTTGAAAAAGTCATCATGAAGTATTATATTATGGAACACGAAGAGATTCGTGCAGCTGATACAGATTGATGGAAGCCGTCGTGGCGGAATGGCAGACGCGCTTGGTTCAGGTCCAAGTTCTTTCACCGGAGTGGGGGTTCAACTCCCCCCGACGGCACCAAATTTTCTGTAAAAAACTGCGGGTATGGCATAACGGCTGTGCACCAGCCTTCCAAGCTGGTTATAGGGGTTCGACCCCCCTTACCCGCTCCATTACGATCGGTGGGATTCCCGAGCGGCCAAAGGGGGCAGACTGTAAATCTGCTAGCACAGCTTTCGATGGTTCGAATCCATCTCCCACCACCATTTTTAACCTCAGAACGGCAACAATCGTTGCCGTTTTTTACCATATACGCTTTCAATTCCCGAAACTTGAGTTATATTAAGTTGAATCAGTCAGTCGGGAGTAAATCATGGGAAAGCGCAAAATGGATTCAGATCTTCACCGCATCAAATTAGACAAGGGTACTGTTTACCAGACCAGTAAGGGCGGCAACTACTATTTCCGTTATCAGGTCAGGGGTGAACGCAAATGTGTAAGTCTGAAAACAGCCAACAGGGAAGAAGCAATACGCAAAGCTAAAGAATTGCTTCCTACCGTTCAGGCTACTAATCTGGAAGTAATTGCCTCTCACGTTAAAGTTGCCCGTAAACTGGCGGCTCAAACCAAATCATTGCCGGTATCTGAAATTTGGAAAACGTATTCTGAACATCCCCAGCGAGCCTTGCCCGCAACGGTCAGAGAACAGCTTTCTTATGAAGCTACACTGGCGGAATTTCTACGGTTTCTTGACAGAAAAATTACACAGTTCGCCCAAATCAGCGAATCGCACGTTATAAAATTTGCTGATTATCTGCGAACAACTCAAATTTCCGTTTCCACTCACAATCGGAAAATCGTCCGTTTGCGAAAAATCTTTACCACGTTGCAGGAGTACCGCGAAGATGGTAATCCTTTTGCTTTAAAAGTTTTGCTGCGCAAAGAACGGGAAGAGCAGGATACCGCTGTCCGGCGTATTGCTTTTACCAGAGAGCAGGAAGAACAAATTCGTGCTGTTTTGGATGATCCCCAATACCGCATTCTTAATAAAACAGAACTCAAGGTGGTTTTCTATATCGGTATGTTTACTGGGCAGAGACTCAAAGATTGTGTACTGTTGCAATGGCAGAATGTGGATGTGGAACATCATAAGATTTTTGTAAAGCAATTTAAAACAGGCAAAGAAGTCTCTATTCCCATTGCTCCGCTGCTTTATCAGGTTCTGCTTGAAGCTCAAGAACGTAAGGTAGATGCCTATGTTAATCCCAAAGTTGCGGCACGTTACAAACAAACTGATAAAAGAGGTAAGTGTATTGGCGATGGACTGGTCAACATCGACACGATGCGGGTTATCCGCTGGATAGGCGTGGAAACTTCCGTTGCAGTAGAGGGACGGAAAAAGAAAACCACTGTTCTGGGTTTCCACAGTTTGCGGCACTCCTTCGCCAGTTTTTGCGCCGAAGCTGGTGTGCCGAAGGCGGTGGTCACCTCGATCCTCGGCGCCAATAGCGAAATTATAGATTCCTTCTATACCCACGTTGGAGAAGATGCCCAGCGTGCTGCCGTCGAAGCGATTTCCGGTTCTGCCGAATCAACTCCGGTAGCCAAAATCAAACGGGCACTGGAATATATCGCCTCCATATCGGAACCGTCAGCCGAGTTGCTTGCGGTCGAAAAAATCCTCAAAAATTGATCCCTGAAAAAATCTTAAAAAACTCCGGCGGACAGCAATATTCGTCGGAGTTTTTTGTGTTTTCACTTGACTTTTGCGCCTTTCAGCAGTATACTTATACGGTACTTATAGTAACTTAATTACTGCTGAAGATATGGTAACATGAATTATGTTAAAATAAATGATGAAACGAAATATATATACGGAATGCTTCAACGTTTCTTCCGCCCGTCTCCACAGTCTGCGTTTCCACGGGATGCCGCCAAAGAAAAAGAGTTGTATGGATTAAAGGACACTTTTCACAAAGCACGTCCCAATGGGAACGAGTGGAAAAATACAATTTATATTCCTATGTTCGATTCTCGATCTGGAATAAGATATATGTTGTATGGCTTCACAAATGATCACAAAAATGCTTTGGTAGCGGCACAATATAGGACTCAGGATACGTTGCACTTTGCTCTTCCGGAGACTCCAGTTTTTTGTTATCAGGAGTCATTGTCAAAAGTTCCGTACATTGTTTTCTCTGACAATCCGATTTTTGCAGAAGCGATCCAACGTCACTTGGAACGGGAGTCGTTATGGAGTGCAACATCATTTCTCCAAAAATCAGATTTGAAAGATTTGGTTTTTTCTGTTTTTTCCGGAAAAACGGTGATCTACTATCTGGTGGAACATTCCGGAGACGATTGGCGAACTTCCTGTTTGAATGCGTGGGATATTATTGACCGCTTCCCGGAAGACACGACGGTTTATGTCATGAGTTATCCGGAAACAAATAATTGCCCGGATATTGCAAAATACCCGGTTTTTCTTTCTACAAAACAGCAGTTTGAAGAAGAAGTTGAAAAATTGAAAACGCAACCGGCGTTCACGCCATCAGTTAACTGGAGCAATCCTCTGTCATTGGAGCGGGAGCAAATTGCAATAGGTGTTTTGAAAAAAACATTGACCTGGATCTATGATGCCAGTCCTGCATTCCGGACGCAATATCTGACTCATTGGGCTGCTACAATATCAGTTGGCAAAGCAAATATACAAACTTATCAGGAAGTTTCTCCGTGTAATATTGCTTATTTTTATATCAACGACTTTGATGATGGTTTTACCTCCGGTCTACAAGCCGGGTTTGAAACAGTATTTGACAGTAAATTTTCCGAAGCCGCACTTCCACAAACTCCAGCATCAGTGTTGGATGCATATTGGAAAATAACAGAGTCAGATTTGTTTTTAAGTTACCCGGTAACAGACAATCCTTTCTTGCAGACTCCAAATAATTTTCATTACACCGCACTGAAGGTATATGCGGATTCAACGCACGCTGCAATCAAAATTTTGATAAGCTTTATTAAAAATTTTGAGAAATATCATCCAGATACCCAAATCATAGTTTTGGATATTCCTGGATTCTGGACATTCGGTATTTCGATGGCTAATTTAGCACAGTTCTTGTATGATTTACGTTCCCGATACTCGGTTATACTGGCAACGAATATTCCAATGGTGAAACAACGTGACCTGATCAGGAACCTTCCGTTTGATAAAATCATTAAACTCCAGCGAAAAAGCGACACGCCAGAAGCCACTAATATTGACCTTGTATTCGAACGCGATGATGTTGAACATAAACAGCATACAGTACGCCTTACGCGAAACAACCAGGATAAGTTCTGGAAATATCGCGCCATTCGTCAACTTTCTGTAAAAGAGAAAATCCAGTATATAAAGCAGCACAAAGATATGGAAATCAAGGACGCTGCGGCGGCTTTGGGCGTGTCAATATCGTATATAAAGAAACTTCGGGGACTGGCTGGGGTCAGCAAGAAAGTTCCAAACCGAGCCCCGAAGCATCCCAAACGTAAACCAGTTGAATATTTACACTGATAACAAAAACTCATACAGGTCGGTATTTCGGTATCTTACGGAACTGCCGACCATTTTTCTCCGGAATGGGAATGCGCCTTCAGCTTCCAACCTTTTGAAATTTGACAAACCGATACCAAGTATTTCGGACGCTTCCTTCATGTCAATAAGCCGTGGAATAATTACCGGCTTTGGGTTACCGTGTTCAGCTAAGCTCGTGAGCTGACTGATTGCTTCATTAAATTCCGGAAGTGGTATAATTCCTTCTTCTGCTACCGGCCTCATAATTCTTTTAAACATCCTGACAGTCTCCATCGTGATTTTCACATCGTTCATTTTAATGGACATCCTTTCTGCCGTTATTGGCAGAGGATGACCGCAGTCCATTTTTGTTAAAAACTACTGACTACTTTCCATTGTACGATACCGTACTATCTTTGCAATTTTTTGAGCAGGAGTTGAGTTCAAAAATGCACAGGTAATATGGAAGTATTCATAAGTAATAATTTGCACAACAAGAAAGGACCTACGATGCCAAGACAAAGAATTATTCCATTCCAAGCATCACCAGCGCAATCAAAACGTCTCGTTATTGAACAAATCCTTACAGGGTTCGTCCAAAGACTCGATTATCTGACAGCCCGCCACTTTCAAGTGTCCGTCTGCCACCTGACTATAACGCTCCCGGTGCAATCAGAAATTGCAGCAAAAATCGTTGGACAAAGCATCTCACTTCTTCGTAGGAAACTGAAGGCTATGGAAATCGAAAGTCAGGCTGGCTGGGTACGGGAGGTTGCCTCTGATAAAGAACATTTCCACATAGGTTTTATGTGGGACTCTTACAAAATCCAGAGAGCATTAAAAATCGCAATTATGCTCAACTCTCAACTGACAGAAGCCTTAAATCTTACGGAACATCACCATTGTGTAAACGTTAACCCGCCTAACCCAATTCTTGACCGCCAAATTGACCTGAATTGCGTTTCCAATCAGACCTTGAAAATAAGAAAAGGTTACCCGGGGTTCAAGGAGCAGCGAGAGAACATAATCGGCTGGCTCTCGTACTTGGCAAAAGTAGAAACCAAGGGTAACTGGCAAGAAAAGCATATTCGTGAGTTCGGCTTCAGCCTCTGTGACAGGAAAGGAAAATAAAATGCAATTAAATATCGAACAACTCAACGCATTAGAACGCATACAAAACGGGGGAAATTATTTTATAACAGGAAAATCGGGGGCTGGTAAGACAACATTGATCAAAGCACTGGCTGAACTCCCAAACGTGATCTTCTGTGCGCCGACCGGATCAGCAGCACGACTAATCGGCGGATTTACAGTTCACCGGATGTTCCAGATACCTCCTTATCCAATCGTAGACGTTAAAATGCTGTCGCCATTGGGAAGATTGAAACGAAAGCTACTGAAACAGGTTCAGACCGTTGTTATTGACGAAATCTCTATGTTGCGTGGTGATGTTCTCCGTGCAGTTAATCATCGACTGCGTCAATGTGCCAAATCTTTTGAGGATGCGCAGAAGCCTTTCGGCGGTAAGAATATGGTCTTTGTTGGAGATTTCTTCCAGTTACCTCCGGTGATAAACGGACTTTCTGTTGGAACCGATCTGGACACCTTTCACGACGAGAATGGGGTTTACGCTTTCCAGACCGACTCCTGGCAATGCGCCGATATTAAACCGATTTACTTTAAACAGATCATGCGTCAGACCGATCCCGAATTTATCAGGATCCTCAATGTACTCCGAACCAATAGTGAAGAAGAAATACCGGAAGTGCTGGAAAAATTAAATACTCTAGTGACGGACAAGATACCTGATAAAGCGGTATACCTTTGCACCACCAAGCGTATTGCTGCTGCCAGAAATGCAGAAAAGTTTTCAGAACTTAATGGAGAGATAAAAACTTTTACAGCAAAGGTCAGCGGTCAGTTTAACCCGAAGGAATATCCAACAGATTCCGAGTTGGTTCTGAAAGTAGGTCAGCGGGTAATATCTACCGCCAATACCAAGGACGTTTGTAATGGAGATCTTGGCACCGTCATTGATTTTACGCCCAGTGGTGCAATGATTGAATTTGATTCCGGAGTACGAACCGAGCTTCTTCCTATCGAAACACTGCAGTACTCCTGCAGGATAGATAAAAACGAAAATGGAGAAGATAAAATCATCGTTTTCAAATGTGGAAGTTTCATCCAGCTACCATTGGTTCCCGGGTATGCCATTACGATACACCGGTCGCAGGGGATGACCTTATCAAGCGTGGTTTTGGATATCGGTTCTGGATGCTTCGCTTCGGGACAGCTGTATGTTGCAGTGTCACGCTGCCGATCTCTGAACTCACTTTACTTGAAACAAGCTATTTCTGAAGATGATGTTTTTGTAGATACAGACATTATTGATGAAGAGATTTTCTGGAAGGTCGATAATACACTTATCCATCGGATATTGTGGAAAGAGTTGGAAAAGCTTGATGGCGGACAACTGGATATGTTGTCGCTGAATCAAGATTATGCTGCTCAGTTTCTGCAGTTCTTTATAAGCAATTATTTGGACGAATTTGATAGCGATGAGAATGCGCCGAATAGCGAGCCTCCTTCAGATGAATACCTGCAGTATCTAGAAGAAAAATTATATCAGTATGCTTGTAATCTGCACCTGAACCGTCCATTGGATCTTGTTGATACTATGACGACTCTGGGAGCTATTGCCAATAAGCTTTATTCTCCCAAGAAATAAATCTGACAACCATTATATGAGAGGTACGGTGCTTCTTCTGGGATTGCATAGCCGATGTGATCCCAGTAAAACTTTATCCTAAAAATAGGAGATAGACTATGGCAAAGGAAACAGAAGAAAACGTTGGTGCTGTCACTGACAGCGTGTCTCTGGCAATCGTAACATCAAACGAACCTGAGATAACAGATGAAAGTGCAGTTATCGAAGAGGAAAATAAAGGCATTGCAAAAGATGCATTAACTCAACTCTTTGAGGACTTGGAAAACAATGAAGTGGCAAATGCAATTGATTCAATTGTCAGCAAACCTTATTTAGATCCACGCGGAGAGTGCACGTGGATTCAACCGATGCTTAAACTTTCATATTCCATTTGTCCGTCAACTCCAACGGTTGAAATGCAGAAAGCGGCGATCAAGCGACTCGCTGAAACGATGGAGAACAATATGGAAGCAGAGTATGGTCGCAATTTGAAACAGAGCTTCGAGCTGAACCATACGATTCTGGGTAAAGATACAGTGACTTTCATCGGTAAAATCAATGAATTTCATGATCCACTGCCTGTAATTCAGTCCATATTAAGAGATGGCTGGGAACATGCTTCACAAGAAGCAGGAGTCCAAAGCAAAAGTGAATGCAAAGGTATGGAAATCATTCTGAACTAAAGAAGTAAACCATAGTCAGCGGAGATTTGTATCTCCGCTGACTATGGGCCTCTTATAACGCTTTGCTTCACGATTTGGTAAGACTCAATTAAGAGCATTTTACCCCCTTGCAGCAAGGGGGTAAACATCAGAAACAGCATAGCTGTTACACATGTCAGGGCTACTGATCACGCCTGTTGTTTTTCCATGATTTCGTAGAGTTTGTCCAGTTGGTCTTTACGCAATTTTGAAATTGGAAAGCGTTCCGGATTAGGCGGAGGTATACGCATTAAGTTCTCTTTTAATATGAAAACAGCATTATCCTCTATCTGTACACGCAACTTTTTCGGATCGTAGAGCAATAATGTATCAAAACGGTCCTGAACATCTGCAGCAGGAGTCAGCATATCCATAAGTTTCAGTTTCCATTTGGGCATACCTGCCCACGGCGGGATGTAAGACATAATGTTTTCTCCTGTGTTAATTAGGACATGAAGTCACTGATATTGAAGTAGTATTCTGCTTGATAGGTGATCTTGCACGCTGCTTTCCGTTCGAGGTTGCGTTTGCGGCCCTCTGGATCATCTTTGTAACTGTCGTGAGACTCCCAATCTTCTTTGAGTTCGTTCCACTCGCGTTCCGGAAAAGCGGTAACTTCGACCAGAATATAATCGTAAGGTACTCCATCTATACGGGACAAGGCATGTTGAATGGTATTGTAATTCAATCCTGCAAACCGATCATCTTCCGGACGGTTGAAGATCAACTCTTCGCGGATGCGTTTGTCGATAAAAGCGTATTCCAGAGAAACACCGTCGAATTTTTCATCAGGGTTGATTTCCGGATCGAATTCTTTGACAATGGTTGCGTGTTCAACATCATATCCCCAGCCACCGGAAAAGTTGCATTGATTGGCGGTTCTGGGAAAGTGCTGCTGCAATATTGTTCTCGGGAGCGGATAATCGTCCGGCAAACGAAATGGATGTTCCGGAACTGTATCATGCTCTGACTCTTTCAAAAATTGTAATTGAGCGTACATGTCTCCAAACTCTGCACCTTCGATTTTCATCCAGTTTTCATACTCATCGAAAGTTTTGTTCAGTTCTGCCATTTCTTTCTGCAATTCAGCAAACTCTTTTTTCATTGTTTTATTATACCTTTTCTTTAATTTCTCCAAAAATTCTTCAGAATCTTCAACACCGTTTTCAACGGCTTTTTGACAATATGAAACTGCACGAGTTAAATTCACCATACCGTAACTTGCATCGGAATAAATTTCTGCTAACCCGAAACTGGCGTCTCCATTACCGTATTCCGCTGCTATTCTAAAACAATCGATTGCTTTAGGTATATTCCGTATAATACGTTTGCTGTCATCAACCGGGGTAAGTGATAATTCATCTTCCCCCATTCCCCCCCACATATACATCTCTTTTGTCCAAGGTGACAAATACAAGCAGCCCAAAAATAAATACATATCTCCTATATCCATGCGTTCTTCTGCATCAAGATTATTGGCAGAAATCGCAAGTTTGATTCCGTTCTCCAGTATTTGTGCCGCTGCAACATAATTTTGTTCATCGAACATGATGATCGCGGAACTCAAAACAGCTTTATTCTTGCTACTTTTTTTATCCATAATCAATACCTTTGCTTTACATAAACAATTTTCTGTTCCTGACGGTAATAAAGTTGACCGTTGATATAGACTGGAACCATTACAGTATGGGTTACCGGAACATATTGTCCCGGGTAGCAGTGTTGGCTGACAGTCACCGGCTGAACCGCAGGCGGAGTTGTAACGACCGGAGCCGTACGGATCGGCGCAACATATCTTGGAGTCGTTACCGCATTGAGAATATTGATACTGTTGGCGACAATACCGGTTATTCCGGCGGCAAGCCACACGCCATCACCGCCACGATGATGGCGATGCCAACCGTGATGTGGACTGCGGGCAAATGCGAGTATGGAACAAAGACACATTGCGATGATAAAACATTTTTTCATAAATCATTCCTCCTTTTTATTTATTTCCAATTACGCTTTTGATACCGCAAGAAATCAGATACAATACCAATAAAATGACTCCGACTGCCAGTAGAAACGGGATGAAATAAATCAACGTTCCAATGATGAAATACCCGATCGTTATGATAACCGGAACAGCGATCAGACACCCGATAACATTTAAAGCATCTTTCATAAAAAGACCTCCTTGCAAATTAAAGTTTTCTGCTCTATTATTCGCAAGGAGGTTGTCTTTTGGTCGCCGGATTGAAAAATTTTACTCTTCGTAGAAATGAAAACATTTTCTGTAAAGACCGTTGGGAGAAATAACACCGTAATCTTTTCCTGCTCGGCAAATGGTTTTATCGGGATTGTGAAACCGATTGAATATATCCTCATTATGTTTTCGGCATTCACAAATCATTTCATCACAAAAAGTGTAAGGTACACCGCAGTTTGGCATATTGCGGATTTGGTTTTTTATGTGCTCCCATTCATTTCTGGATAAAGTCAACTCAAGATGTTGTTTGCCTCTGCCTTGCGGCATCATTGCTCCGACTTGAATCGTACAGGCTCCGGCTTCTGCTGCCGCCGCAAATATATCACATATCTCATACTTATTTTGATGCGTTACCGTTATGCTTACCGCCATCGGCCAATCATTATTTTTTGCATAGCGTACATTGGCAAGTAAAGGCTCTGCCGAACAACGGGAACCTGTCATATCTGAATAGGTTTTCAAGCCCTGTAAACTTGTAAAAAGTTTTACTTCCAGAGATTTGAAAAAGTGAAATAAATCTTCATTCAACAGTGACGAGTTAGTAAATAAAGATAACTTTCCCTGCGGTAATTGCTCTCTTGCAAAAGAAACGATCTCTTTTATATCTTGCCGCAATAAAACTTCCCCACCGGTAAATAAAAGTGAATCCACTTTTTTCTTGCTTAAAAAAGCAATAATATTCTTCCACTCACCCGTAGATAAATGCTTGTTGCTTAATTGAGGAAACTCGTGCCATAAACAATAACAATAAGGACAGTTGAAATTACACAGGGCAGTCAATTCCAGCATAAAATAATGCGGTAAATACCAGGGTAACTTTTTTGCTGTATGCGTTTGGTTATCAAAGCATAATAATTTTTTGAACTGATTCAACAATTTATTTACCGAATAATTTCTTTAATACGCCTAATAAACCACTATTTGAAGTATCAACAAAACTTCCCTGAAAAGCGTTTGTTTTTACTTCATTTTCCCGGTTATCTTCTTTTGGAGTAGGACAAACCATATTTCCCTGAAGTCTACAGGAAGATTTTATTTCATTATTTCCATTGTCATTATATTCGGTATTAAACTTTTTATTTTCATCCATATCGAAAAACTTTCTATGTTTTAACTTTGCTTCTTGTCAAATGTTTGCTTTAAGCATCTGAAAGACTCTGTCATCAACTGAATATATTCTTCTTCAGTCATCTGATCTTTGAAAAAAGGATACATTTTTTCTACATTGCAAATATCAGGGCGTGATTCATAGATAGAACATAAATTATCCTTCAAATGAATGCACACCCCATCGCCGCGGTCAAACGCTGCAAGCTGTGGAATACCTTTCAGCAGCTTGCAGCAAATGCCACATTTATCACATTGAAAATCCATCAGGCTTCCAAAAGACCTTTTACGGTATTGACAACCTTTTCTGATTCATCGGTAAGAGCACCCGCCTCATTCAGCAAAGGTGTATCGAGCAATGCTTTGACTGCCTGAACAGTTCCCAGAAGCATCGCCACAAGATTTTTTGATGAATCGCTGAATTTTGAATAATCTATACCTTCGGTGGCGAGAATGTACTCAAATTTAGCCAGCTGCATATTGAGAATTGATTCCAGTTTGATCAGCGTTCTAGTAAAGAGATCAGACCGTTTCTTGATTCCATTGCAAGCAGTTGTCAGAACTGCTAATTCAGCTTTTACCTTTTTGGCAGTTGCAAGATTTGAACGGGCATTATCCAGATTACTGCTAGCTTTTGCTCCCATAACAAATCCGAGGACTGCCAGCGCCGGTCCAGCAACTAAGCCACCGAGAACCATCGTTCCTCCGGCGACCCCCAAACCTCCGGCGGCTAATGCTCCGCCGCCAAAAAATGCCAGAGTAGCATTAGTTGCGGCGGCTCCACTCAAGGTGGCAATCGCCGTTCCCGTTGAGGCAGTTGCCAATGCTCCGGCTGCACCATAAGCTCCGAATGCAACTGCGGCTCCGGCTACTGCACCTCCGGCAGTTCCGGAAGCAAGGGATGTGGCAAGCAAAGTAACTTTCTTCAAGTCAGTAATGGATTGCTTATCGATCTTGAATTTAGCCAGCTCTTCCAGACCGATGGAAGTTTCCAGTTCAACATTTTTCAATTTTTCAAAGCTGGCAATAAAATGAGCGAGGTGTTTATCGCAAATATCAATTTTTTTATTACCAAGTTGAGTCAATGCTTTTGATGTATTATCTCTGGCAGTCTTCAATTCATCTTGGGCTTTGTCAATAATATTCTGTGCACTTTCATTGATGTCATTTGCTTCGTTATTATCCATAACAGCTTTGACTCCTTTGGCAACTCCGACGCCGCCGGTAGTCACAGCAATCGCACCGAGTATAATGGGAATAAGAGGTAACGGCATAATAAAATCTCCTTTTTTGATATGTTAATTCAAACCATTTTTGATAAGTTCTTTGAGGCTGTCTTCAATATAGTTGAAAGAATTCTGCAAACTTGCTTTTTGGACAGCATCAGCAGTTGAATCGATTTGCATTTTTAAATCATTAAGCATCTTGCAATCATCCTCAAGTTGTTTCAGAAACTCATCCGAAATCACCTGTTCAGATTCCTGGGCTTTGTATTCGCCGGAAACGATAGCTTTCCCGATTTTTCCTGCGGTAATCAAACTTCCCACGCCGGGCATAAAAGCCCCCATAAGTGCTCCGATACGCAATTCAGATGATACATTGCTGAAATCAATTTTTCTGATAAATATCTGCTGAAGAGTCTTTATCAACTGCCGTTCAACTTCGGAATATTTACCATCTGCCATACACAAGCCGATCCAAACCGCAAAAGCTTTTCTGCTGACAACGGGATCTGCTTTCAACTTTTCACAATCGGCACCGACTTTTGAGATAAATGCAAGAATTTGTTCTTCCGCATTATAAAATTTCTTCAGTTTCTGAAATTTTTCAGCTTCAGTCACTACTTCTTCCAGAAAAGCATTAACTTCTGCTGTTCCTGGAATTGCAGAAGCATTGTTAAAACATAAAGCTTTGAATGCTTCGCACTCCAATTTGCCGATTTCGCCATTTATGCTTGAAAGTAAATAAGCTACCTTAAGCATGGCACGATCAGTTGTTGACATTTTTCCCATTTATTTATTCCTTTCATTTTTGGGTTAAAATTTTATGGGAGCATCGTTTTGCATAAGCAGATCAAAATCCTTACGATTACTTGCAATGGGATTCTTACCGCAAAATTCTGTAATTTTATTTACAGATCTTATGTAGCCGTCGGCATCGCCGATTGCAAGTTTATCTTTGATCTCTGCAAAAACTTCATTGAAAGTATCTTCAGCCTCTTTCAAATAATCATCAATGAATTTTTCCAGTTCTTTGCGGTATTCCTGAAGCATTTTTACTGCTTCTGCACACTCTTTTTCAATCCGGATCCGTTCAGCTCTGGCAAGTTTTGCCTCTTTCATGCTGTCAAGAAGAATATGGTAAGAAGCTGAACTCAAAGCATATCCCAGCATACTGCCAGCCATTGCTCCAAGTATGGGAATGGGAATCACAACTTGCCCAACAGCTGCAAACATAGCACTTGTTACCATGCCATATCCCTTTTCGCCCAATTCTTCAAGGCATTCTGTGCCATCTATTTTCCCGGAAAAATAGGAATGCATTGTTTTACCGATTTCCAGAGTGGATGTAGCAATATAAGCCGGAAGGTTTGTTTTGGAAATGCCTCTTAACATCGCAGATGACGAGTTTTGCATAGTACCTTTTATTGCAGCTCCGCCGAAACCGGTAACATAACTTACTCCGGCGGCTCCTGCTGTATCTACTGCTACGTCTTTAAGAGCTTCAATACTTCGTTTATCGCCTTTGTATAAAGCAACCGCGTTTCTTACAATGGAAACTCCGCCGCCAACAGCAGCTCCAATCGCAGCCTGTTGTACTCCGGCACGATGAGCCAATTTGGCAATATCCTTTGCCGTGGAAAGCGTTGGATTGGTTCTTGCTTCCATTGCTTCAGCATTGGTAACTTTGCTTTCCAGCAAATTTTTCTGAAGAGTTTTGCAATTTTCGAGCTGCTTTACCTTGGCATTGATTGCATCCTGCGAATATCCTCTTGCCCGCATTGTGGAGATTTGATCTTCCAGAGAAGTAATTTTATTCTGCAAAGCCTCTTTCATTCCGGGATAATAATCTTTCGGAACCATGATCTTTACATCATTGTCATGGTATTTCTGATATTGCTTTGTCAGCATCTTGTCCACAGCAGCCTCAGGTGAGCTGCCGACAAATTTCATTTGCGCGCTGGCTCCGGGAATGGGGTTGCCTTTGGCATCAACTTCACAAGTTATATCAAAAAAAGGATCATTGACATGCCCGGGAAGATCATCTGTACGAACTGTTTTGGGATTTTTACCGGCAACAGCTTCTTCAGCTCTTTGCCTGCCAACTTCTTTGACTTCAGCGGAAAAGCCAGCCTGCTGTTTCAGATTTTGTTCAGCAAATTCCGGATTGACTTTGCTTTGGGCAATTTGGGCTAAACTTCGCTTATTGACAATTCCCTCAAGTTCGTTGATTTTGACATCCAATTGAGTATGCAGTTGGTTACCCGCAAATTCCACCTGAATATTGTTTCTGCCTGCAATATTTTTTATCACGACAGGAATATCATTACCGTTCCAATTAAACAGAACTGTTTTTCCAACAGCGAGTTTGTCTACGCTAATCTCACGGTCAATTCCCTTCAATGCAACAAGATGCTCTTTGATTCCACTGCCGAAACGATTGACAGTATCTTCTGCGGCTGCAGCTAATGTCGCATGCAATGCGGTTTTATTATTTTTAGTATTCATAGATAGCACTTCGTTTTAACTTCTGTTTATCCATATTGCATGTTTGAAGAATTCACGGTTCTGTATTTCAACTGGATCTTTTATTTCACATAATTCCATAACAAACTTTTCACTGCCAAAACCATCATAACGTTCTCCGACTTTATCTACAGCCGTCATAAATGTTTCTTTATCAATAGAGAATCGAAACCCTTCTTTATTAACAAAGTAACAATAATTACGGGAACAAAAAGCAGTATCCGGAATAATCGCAATATCGCCGCGATACAAGTCACCGTAATTTTCAGTTAATACGGTTAAAATCTTATGATTGGGATAGCATATTCCCCATTCTCCATTATCTGAAACAACCACCCCACGAACGGCAGGTTCACTCCGACTTGCTTGATCAATAGCTTCTCCTGCAATTTTCGCCGCTCCTTTGGCTGTCGCTTTAGCAATTTCTCCCGTTTTTTTAAGCACATCCTTTGTCTTCCCAGAACCAATCACCGCTCCTGCAACAGCTCCGGCAGGACCTCCCAACAATCCACCAACAACAGCACCGCCAATAGTTTTCCAAATACTCATCTCAATTTCTCCCTATGTTTTGACACAAAAAAAGACGTACTCCATTCTCATGACTTCGGAGGTACGCCAATACCCGTAAAACCCATGCAAACAGAGTACGTCTGTGTATGCACACAGACGCACCCTTCAAGCAATCAGTTTTACTCGTGTTTTTGGCGTTTCCCGAAGTAACCGTCTTGAAAGACTGCGAATTATTCGATTTTCAAATTTTTGTGATTACTGTTTTTGTTTTTCACCTCTTTTTTAAGTTCGGTAAATAACATAGCACCACAATCCTTTAAAATCAAATCGCATCTCTGTCTGCATGGAAGAAATTTCTTTCTTCACCCTATTATTCGCAAACTTTTCTGCAATTTGTCGCAGAATTGTGATTTTTTTCTTTTTTTATGCAAATCTCAAGTAGAAGTTGAGATTTTCATAAATATTAAATCCGATTCAATGAAAATTTCTTGACATAAACTGCAGTTTACCCCATTCCGGGTCAAGCAGAGCATGACGCATATAAATCAAATTCTTGAGTTCAGCTTCTTCATTGCCACGGAATGAACCATGTTCCAATACCTTATTGATCCCGTTACGGATAACCGCATCCAATGCAACAGCCTGCATAACCGGGTCTGTGGTCAGCATCAATTTTATATCTGCACGATTTTTCCAATAACTCTGCCGCTCCTGAACCTTCGCAACATCAAAATCCGGATAGTGTACGCCGTGAAGCATACCCAAAAGTTTAATTTCCAATGATGTGGAAATCCGAACCGTTTTCCGATATGCTCCGGCGGATGGCTGCAGACGGGGATTGCCGCTGCCTCCTGTAATCAGTTCCCGCATTAAAGAAGCATCCATTACTTCATAATTCAGCAAGAAAGGCAGCATCTTTCCATTATCAAGCCAACCGGATTTGCGGAAAAAGGTTTGCACATTACTTTGCAGTTCTTTTTGAAAATCATGGTCGATATTTTGCTGTTGTGTCAATTTTTTTTCTGCTTCGACATCGACCGGAACCGGTTGCACGATATGTTTTTCAGCCATTTTCTGCTGTTGAATAAAAAGATAAACGAACGCACCGATCAGAACCACAATTCCCGATACCATTACAAGTTTTTTTATCGGGAATGGATTTCTGATTTTGGGTTCAGACGGAACGGAAACGCTTTTGCCATTCAGCAACTTCCGGAATTCGGCAGTCGATTTTATCGGATGCGAACAACTTTCCCGCAGGGCTTTATTCAAATTGGCATCCATACTGATCGTTACATCTATCGGCAAACTCGGATACTCGGTAACTGCAAGTCCGGTCAAAGCGCAGTAGATAACTTTGCCCAGAGCGTAAAAGTCGTCACTGGCTTCGGCTGGATTCCCCTCAAGCACCCGTGGCGAAAGAAAGCCCGGTGTTCCCACCAGAGAACCAGCTCCTTCAAAGGCGATCAACCCCACATCGGCAAGGATGGCTCTGCCATTTACCCACAGAATATTATCAGGCTTGATATCCCGGTGAACCAGTCCGTGTTTGTGGAGTTCTTCAAGACCTGAAAGCAAACCGTCGAGCATATCAGTAATTTCTTTACCATCCAGCCTGCCATACTTTCCCAAACGGTTGGCAAGGGTATCGGGCTGATATTCGCCGTTGCCGTGATTGAGGTCATCAGCAGCATCCATGGTGTAATAAATCGCATTGTCAGTGATTTCAACATGGCGTATTTTCAGCAAGTTTGGGTGATTGCAATCTTTGTAATTTTTAAGCCCTGCAAGCTCGCGTTCTGAATAACGGTTGCGATTATAGAGAATTTTAATGGCGACACGGGTTCCGATAGCATCGTGAGCAAGCCAGACTTCGCCGTAAGCCCCTTCGCCGCACTTTTGCAAAAGGGTACAGTTACAAATTGTATCGCCAACGTTATAACTCATATTCCGACAACTCCAACTGCAATTCTGAATCCTGTTTATTCATCGACAGCAGGATTTCACGCATCATTTTGAAACAGCGTTTCTTTGCCTGATAGACCTGATTGGTCGAACAATCCAGAAACGCGGCGACTTTTTCCACCGGACGTCCTTGTACCGCATAAAGTTGATACGCCTGAAAAGTTTCCGGAGACACCCGCTGTTTCAACTCCTGTTCAGCCTCCTTAATGACCATCTTCCGCCATTCATCCATGTAAAGTTTTTCGGTATCAGGATCAATCGGCTCGGCTTCAAATTCAGCGACTGGAATTTCTTTTTTCCTGCGGAAGTGATCAATGATCCTGCCACGGACGATCCTGCCGAAGTAAGTTCTGAACCGGGCAATATCCGGATCGAATCTGAAAGTTCTGCTCTGTTTGAAAAACTGCATCATTACCTGTTGGCAAATGTCATCGGCATCAACTTCATTCAAACCTTTGAAGCACGCAATCGCTTTGACGATGGGGGAGTATTTCTGATAAAACTCATCCCAGCTGATCTCATCGCCGGAAGCGATTTTATCCAACAGAGTTTTAGAAGTTGTCGGGTATTTCAGGGACATACAACAATCCTTTCGCTTTGTCCAAAAACAGCAATCATTTTTTTTGCAAAGGGGTGTTTTACTTCTGTTAAATGAATTGCGGCACGGTTCCATTGCAAAACTTCTTTTCCCATAAGTACAGCATCGTCAATAGTTGAGTCGAGAAAAAAAGTTTCCGGATCGGCATCCTGTTCTCCAAAATATTCGCTTATGTGCCAAGTCAATCCTTGAGAGAAAGTAGAACCGCCAGCATCTTGACTTTTCACGCAAGTAATGGTAAGTTTATACCATAAGTTATCTGACCTGTTGATAAAATCAATATCAACAAAGGCATTTTCTGCTTTCGGAAATTCAAGGGGCACAAAACCTGTATTAATTACCGAAATAAAAAATTCAAAAATTTTTTGATGCGGATGTCGCTCGCCTGCAAGTAGCATTTTAAAAAATTCAATATTGACTGCGGCACTCCACTCGCACTCCGTCAACTCCGAAAGACTGACTTTGTCAACAATGTAAATGTATCCTGCAAGCTCTGGAGAATTTTGCTTACAGAGGTCGCGACTAGACAATCCCGACAGAATAATAGCAGATTTGTTTTCGGACATTTTTGGCGTATCTCCTTAATTGCTTTTATAAAGTACACCCAAACAGATAAAAAAACAAATCAAAAAAAAGAGAGTCCGGAAAAACTCTCTTGATTTTATGGTTAATAATTGATGACAGTTTGCGGTTCATCAAACTCCGTTCCGCAGTCGCAGCAGATGTATCCATCATCCCACGGAATTATATCATCTGAATTACATTCAGGACAGCGTTCCATTATGCAGCCCTCCAAGTGTGACCGCAAGTTCCGCATTTCCAGATGCGAAGAACATTGTCGTCAATCAGTTTTCCAATGGTGTTTCCAGCGACAGCTCCGGCGGCGGCTCCGGTAAGGACTCCAAGCAGACCACCGATCACCGTTCCGAAACCGGGACAGACAAACGAACCGACAACCGCTCCGGTCTTCGCTCCTGCTGTCGCTGCGACATAGCCTCCTGCACCGGCTCCGAGAAGCGTGGTCGCTCCACGGGTCTGCGTTACAACATAGGCTTTTTCTCCACATATTTTACAATTCATATAAACCTCTTTTAATGACCGGGAGAGTGAACTCCCGGGGTACGTTTATACTTCCAAAGGTGCACCACTTCTTTGAAAGCCAGGTCGGGCTTCTGGTGTTTACCAAAGTTCAGGACGGTGACCGTCAAGTCCGAAACAACGGTTGAGTGCCATGTGGGATTGGTCAACCCGTAGCGGCGTGTACTTTTTGATCGTCTCCGTAAAAGCGTTGAGCAGCGAATACCGTGTCGGTTCAGCGAACTCCGGATGCCGCGGGTTCTTGAACTCTTTAAAAACCGGTACGATATCGGAACTGTTGATTGCTCCCATTTCGGCGGCTCTGACGATACAGCTGCGAGCTTCATCATCGTTTTTCAAATAGATGATTTTGAGATCTTCGCAGACCGTTTCCAACATCAGAAATTCATTTTCCAACTCATTCATTGCCACGTCCACCAGTTCGGTCAGTTCTATCCGTGAGGTATGACGGCGCTTGATGACGGTAGTCCCTCCGAAAGCAAGGTTGCTGCACACGGTGACACAGATACCGGCAGAAAGACCGACAGCAAAACTCTTGTCGTGGCTGTTACGCAGACCGATACATCGTGACCAGTCGGAACTGTTGCTTTTATTGATTCGCATTACGCCGAACATCTTTTGCCCCTCTCTGGCAAGTCCGAAGTTTTCATCCAGAATCTGCCAGTTGTGCGCCTTGACCACATCGGTTACGGCGTCAATCACCTCCATATGCGGAACTGGTTTCCAACTTTCAGTACCGCTGGGTGTCGGCACCAGAGCGATCTCATCACGGCTGACAAACTTTCCATCGCACATCATCAGTCCCATAGTTACCTACACTTTTAGCAACTGTCACGGTAAGGACACTCGCCACAGCCGAAGCAGCTTTCATTGGGGTAGAAGTTCCCGCTGTTGACGCTCTTTTCGATGCCATTGGCAAGCGAAACAAATCGATCAAGCTCATCATCTGTACGCAACGTGTAATAGTTGTTGACGGTCGGCGACTTCGCTTTGGTGAAAACATCGAATCGGAACAACGGCTTTTCTCCGTACTTCTCTTTGAAAGCGTAACTGAACGCGGTTGCCTGCAGATCCTTGTCGGCTTTACCGACCGGCCATTTCGCAGAAGCAGTCTTCCAGTCCACGATACAGTTGTCGTGTCCGTCCGTCACCACGCAGTCAAACTCTCCAATCAGCGGTTTGCTCAAGCCCGGCACCGTTACCGAAAACGTTTCAGCCACTCGCTGAACTGCAAAGTCATCCTGCCAGTATTTACAGGCAACCTCCACCATCTTGAAGCCGGTCTGCAAAAGGCTGTCGTAGTCCTCGTTGGGCTTGTAAACAAGGTTTTCTGCAGCATCGGTTTCAGCCTTGAAGTAGTCTTCAAAGACGTCGCAAACCTCACGCTCCGACATATCCTTACCGATTCTGGCACGCTCTGAAAGTGCTGCATGAAACGCACGTCCAAAAGGGAAGCAGGAGCCGGTACGCTCCGGCTCTGCGTTGTTGATGTAACGGAATTTGTACTTCAGCGGACAGGTTAAATAACACTGCATTGCAGAATACGACCAATGCGGCATCTCACGGAGTTTATCTATTCTCATGCTGCGACCTTCCATTGTTCAATCAGAGCCGAGCACTGCTTCTTGCTCAACTGATTGATGTTGGCGACATTGTTCTGGGCTGCGATCTGCGCCGGAGTGATACCGCGACGGCTTGCCAACGTGAGCAGATAATTGATCTGTTTCGGACTGGCAGGAGGATTGTTCAGGGCGGACTGATTTTGAGTTTCCTGCGGAACATAACTGCCATGATTCGCAGGAGTATTTCCGTGTAATTCAGCTTCGACAGAATTACGCACCATTTCAAAAGTCTCATGGATTTTACCATTGAGCTGTTCAGCAGACAAACCGTCTGGCAATTCAACTTCGATACTGGCGTGATAGCTCTGGCTGGTGTATTCTCCATCAGCAGGGACTTTTTTACTGTAGGATGCATTGAGTTTCAACATAATTATTTCTCCTAAAATGACGAAGGACAGGCGGCACGATACCGTCTGTCCTTCATGGGGTGTTTAACATTTCGATCAAGGCGAGTCGCCCTCCGCAGTTTTAACGCAGGAGGGCAGCCGCCGCGACATAACGAAGCCGACGTTCGGCTCAGATCGCCATACGGATACGCTCGATGGCACGGCGGGCTTGGATGAAGTCACGCTCTTTCTGCTTCTGAATGAGTGCGACCTCTTTGACTTTGCGGCTCAAGGCGGTTGATTCATCAAACATCGCTTTGATCTTAAGTTTGAATTCCTCGACCGCAGCACCGAGTTCATCCAGCGGATTTACGACCGGAGCAGTCTGCTCCACAACATTGTTTTCAATTTCCATTTTCTTTTCCTCCTGTTTAGGTTGAATGGGATTTTGGTTAATTGTACGAATGGGCATGGCGATATACTGACCGGCTCCACCTGAAGCAATGACCGGAACCAGACCGTCCGAATGTGCCTTGAAAGTGGTGTATCCCTGCAGCAGCATCCGCAAGATAATTTCACGATCAAGAGTCAGAACCGCTCGGGGCTGAACACCGGTAACAGTCGCAGAAGTATTCAGCTCAAAATTCGGCTGAATACACGAAACAAGCGTAACCGAACCATCGGGCATTACGTTCAATTCCACGCCATTGGTATTCTTCTGACCGGGTATCGTTTTGACCCAGTTCAGGACTTTTTCGATGTCGTGCAGAGTGATGCTGTAATCGTGACTTTCAGGTGATGGAATTACACCACGCCAGTTGGGGTACTGACCTTCCAGAAGTTTGCCTTGCCATTTGAAGTTGCCAATCTCAATCTGAAAGAAGGTGTCCCAAACCTGAAGCGTTCCCATTTCAGAAGTTTTGGCAGACAGCAACGCTGACGGAAACGGAATCGTAACATCTTTCGCCAGCGACAACACGCAAGGAAGATGAAGCAGTTGCTTACCATCCGTTGCAGTCACCCCTGCATTGGAAAGGTTGATTCCCTGCAGTAACCGCCGATAATTGCTGCGATCAACAACCGAAGCCGCCTGTGTCAGCAATTCTCCAAAGTTCACCGGAAGTATCGCAGAAACAGCATCAGCTGACGGCTCTTCCAGTTCCGGAAACTCAATGAACGTCCCATTTAATTCGATCGTTTCACTCCGTCCGATTCTGACCAGATCTTTCAGCTCCTTAAACGGCACGCAAAAGTCGATTTCACTTTCAGCGAACGCATCCAGAATCACCGAAACGATTTCGACGCCATCCGTAGCCATTGCCATAACTCCATCGGCATCGCCGACAAACCGGATAGAACGGTACAGTTCCACCGGACTTGTCTGGCACACCACCTTGCCCAGCACCCGCAGGGCATCATTCAAAACACGCTTTTCAACTCTCATAAAACCTCCTTAATTTTGGTTAGAGTTACAAAAACAGTTCAGCCTCACCGATCAAAAAGACCGATGAGGCTGTATTCGTGGAGGTAATATATAGATGAAATCAGATGATATACGGCAAAAAGTTTGCTGATGCGTATTTTAAATTTGAAATTAAAGAAACTTGTGCTATATTTTTTATATTAACGAGTGGAGTTCAGCATGAAAGTTTGTTTCAATAAATTATGGAAACTTCTAATCGACCGCAAAATGAAACGGAGCGATTTGAGAATATCCGCTCAAATAAGTACTTGTTCGCTTGCAAAGTTGGGGAAAGATGAGAACGTTAATATGAATGTACTTAAAAAGATTTGTACAGCTCTGCAGTGCGATATCGGCGACATTATGGAGATGAGACCGGAAGAGTAAAAATTTACTTGAATTTTCTTCAATGTAGGGGGATTCTAAAAACAAGTTATAAATGGAGATAAAAAATGTCTGAATTAAACATCAATGCAAGTATCGTAGATCAGCAAATCGGGGGGATAATCAAAGAATATCCACATATTTTTGATAAGACCAATGACACCAACAAAAAAAAGGCTTTGGCTTTTGTACTTTTATGTATCAAAACATCCTTGAATTTAAGTATTGAAGATGCCGAAGAGTTACTAACCGATGGAGGGAATGATTTTGGAGTAGACGGATTGCATATAGGCGAAGAGGACGATGGAGAATTTACAGTAACAATATTCCAAGGTAAATACAAAGTAAATGATCTATCCGGAAAAGCAAATTTTTCGGAAAACGGAATTAAAGCTGCAATAACGACGGTTCAAGCCTTATTTGATCCTTACAAAGAAATTACCTTAAACGACAAACTTTCACCTCGTATTGAAGAGATTCGTTCTTTGGTACGTGAAGGTTTAATTCCTAATGTTCGTTTTATTTTGTGTAACAATGGTGCACGTTGGACTGCAACTGCTGAGCAACATATAAATAACGCAAAGTTCCCCAAAGATCAAGTTTATTTTTCGCACTATAACCATGACAATATTGTTGAAGTTTTGCGTAGCAGAAAAAAAATTAATGATTCAATCACCCTGAAAGGCAAAGCTATAATAGAAAATTTCAATTATAAACGAGTGCTTGTTGGCAAGATACCTGTTACACAAATTGCAACATTATTCAACAGACATGATGATCTTTTGTTAGAAAGAAATATTCGCCGTTATCTAGGGTTACATTCTAATCGTGTAAATACAGCAATTGCCAATACTCTTTGTTCTGATTCCAAGAGGGATAATTTTTACTTTTTCAATAATGGTATTACTGTTGTCTGTGAGCAGTTCCGTTACAATGCTTTACAGGGAGAGGACTACAATATACAAATAACAGGTTTACAGATAATCAACGGA
>JAFTIE010000120.1 GCA_017457065.1 Lentisphaeria bacterium | reverse complement strand
CGAAAGGCTGTCTCCGGGGGGCGCTGTAATCAAAGATGAACATTGTACCACCTGAGTTCGGAGCCGCACACATTCTAAAAAAGTATCACCTTTGCACCATACCGGTGCGCCGGGAGCGCCGCAAGAGAGGGGGCTTGGGGGAGAGAGGCGTTGACGCCTCTTGCCCCCAAACTCCCCGGGCGCAATGAAATAAAATCCGCCTCAAGTATTCTCCTCAGCCAAAATGTTTGAGCAAAGTAAAAAAGAGTATAGCCATTTACCTTTGGGAGTTGAGCATACCATTCTTTTTCTGCTTACACAATAAAAAAGGCTATTGCTTACCTTTCTTGAGGTTTTGCAACAGCCCCATCAATTTTACTTTCTGCTTTTGAAACTCAGTTTGTCGATGACCTTGGCATCGCGGTTCCGCACGGTCACTTCGAGAGACTTTGTGCCCGCTTTGACGACGATGGTTCCGCTCACATCATTTACCAGTACAGGGAAGGGGAGGGGGCTTTTGAATACTCTGCCGTTGATGTTGGGATTGGTGGAGTGCAGCTTGGTTTCCCCGGTCAGAAGACGGTTGTAGGAGTGAAGATGGCCTGCCAGCATAAGATCGATCTTTTCAGCAGCTTTATGTTTTTTCAACAGCGCATAGATCTGTGCCTGTTCAGGGGATCCCCATTTTTTTTCTTCAAACATGGGGTGGTGGACCAGAAGAACTCTGAACCGGGCGTTCTTGAACTCTCGTGATTTGAGGGCGGACTCCAGAAATTTGAACTGCTCCTGCATGTAAAGGGTATTGAGCATCTTGCCGTCTCCGGAGTCAAGGTAAAGAAAGCAAACCCCTTTGTGAGAGAATATGCCGTAGGATTTTCCCGTCAGGGGGGCGGTCAGCTCCATGAAGGGTTCAGGAAAACCTCTGTATTCGTGGTTGCCCCTGAAGCAGTATGCCGCTTTGGACCAATTGGCTCCAAGAGTGTCAAGGAAAGCGGCATAGCAGCTGTATCTTCCTGAAATGCCGGTGATCAAGTCGCCGCCGAGGAAGAGAAAATCAACTTTGCTCAGGGCTGAAGAACGCAGGATCTCTTTGAGTTTTGCACTGTTGCAGTGGATGTCTGATGTAAAGGCAAAGGAGAACTCTCCGGGCGTCGTTTCAAGAGTGCGGAAAGTCCTGATGGGACCCAGTCCGGTATGGTATTCGTAAATGGTTCCGGGAGTGAGGTTTTGCAATAAAAGGTGGTGGAGCTTGGCTCCTCCGTCAGCAACGCCGCTCCGGGTTTCAACAGCAACAGAGCGGAACTCTTTTTCCCCTTTTTTGCGGATGAAAAGTTTTCCGGGACAGGCTCCTGCAGTTTCCCAGCTGATAACGGCGGAAGTACTGGTGACAGAGGAGTTCCAGGGACCGTGAACGACCTCATCAGGAACCATGGTGATATGGAGTGTTCCGAAATTGGCGGGCTCAAGCGCCCAGGTGACGTTGCACCAGCTTTGTGTCTCACGAACTCCGGCGCGTTTGCGCAAGATATTGAAACGCAGGTCATGGGCTGAAAATTTCCCCAGACAGCGGCGGGGAATGACCAGTTCAGCACTCCAGCCCTTCTTTTCAATGCGGATCGCTTTGCGGTAATCGTCTTTGCCGATAAACTCCTCATAGCTTTTTCCATTGAGTGAAAAGGCGATCTGGCGGTACCAATCCTTATCAGCGATAGAACTGAAAATCATATCGGCATGGTCATTTTTCCAGAGGGAGTCAGTGGCTTTCCCCTGAGTGATCTTGACCGTTTCTTTGAAGTTCAAAGCCACATAAAGATTTTCACTGTCAAAACACATCAACACCTGTGAGGGGGACTTTGCGGGAGTTTCCGGATGGCGGAACCGGTGGAAAGAATCGATTTTTCCGGCTTTCTGCCAGAAAGGTTCGTTGAGGATACCGTCCAGTTTGATGGAAAGGGGGTTGACAAAGCAGGGGATCTCCGCAGAGGGGGCGCCTGTGACGAATTGCGGCAGTGCGAACAACACTGTCAATACAGCGATCAGAGATTTTTTCATTTTTTCTTTTCCTTTTTATGGTATGGTATACTATACCATGAAATTCTTAAAAATCAAGCCCCCGGTAAAAAGGAATCCGAAAATTTTATTTTGAAATTACCTCAAACGAAAAAAACGCCCCGGGAATTACCCGGAGCGTTTTAACTGCTTGTGTGTCAGTTGAAGATCACTGCATCACATCGCCGAGAGTTTTGTAGAACTCCATACGGCGTTTTGCATCTTCTTCAGCCCTGGCGAGCAGAGCATCGGCGTTGGCAGGATCTGCCTTGAGAAGCTGCTTGTAGCGGTTCTCACTGCGGATGAACTCCTGATAACCGATGGTGGGTTCTTTGGATTCCCAGACGAAGGGCTTTTCAGCGTTCGCAGGGTTGTAGCGGTAGAGAGGCCAGTAACCGGCTTCCACAGCGCGCTTGCCTTCTTCCTGGCTCTTGGTCATGTTGATACCATGGAGCATACAGGGAGCGTAAGCGAGGATGATGGAGGGACCGTTGTGGGCTTCAGCTTCACGGATGGCGTTCAGAGTCTGCTGACGGTTGGCACCCATGGAGATGGAGGCGACGTAAACGTTGCCGTAGCTCATGCACATGAAACCGAGGTTCTTCTTGGTCATGCGCATACCGGAGGCGGCGAAGAGAGCCACTGCACCGATAGGAGTGGACTTGGAAGCCTGTCCGCCGGTGTTGGAGTAGATCTCAGTGTCAAGCACCAGGATGTTGACGTTGCGGTCTTGAGCAACAACGTGGTCCAGACCGCCGTAACCGATGTCATAAGCCCATCCGTCACCGCCGATGATCCAGACGGATTTATCGACGAAGTAATCTTTGAGCTCAGCGATCTTGGTGATGACCTGATTGATTTCGCCGTCGCACTTGCAGTCGCCGACTTTGGCGAGCATTTCGCCCAGATTCTTCTGGTTGGCGATAGCGGCAT
>JAFTIE010000119.1 GCA_017457065.1 Lentisphaeria bacterium | reverse complement strand
TTTCACACTGCCGAAAATACCGCCGTAAGCATAAAAATCGTAGTAGGGGAAATAGATCTTGTTAAAGTGGTTGCAAACAGCGATGACCAGTTCATGTTCTCCCTTTACTCCTGCGTCGAAGGTGAATTTTTCAGGCATGTAGGCGTAGGGGGCAGTCCCAATGAGTTTGCCGTCCCAGAAAACTTTGCCCTCCACGCCGAGACCGTCGATGGAAAGACGCACTTGATGGGCAGTTGTCACCATACGCCGGTAGTAGCCCACCCCTCTTTTGCCGAAAAAGGGCGCCGCCACATCAAAACATCCGGGAACAGAAAGTGCGCTCTGCCAGGAAATTTGCGGGAGGGACTCCGGTATGGAAAGAGCTTCTTTGTCAAAGGAAAAGTCCCAGATACCGTCAAGATCAAGAATATTCATAAAGTTGCCTGCTCCTTTGCTTTTGAAACATCTTATGGTGTTTTGATGTTGTGCATGATATTCATTGATATCAGTTATAACAACTTGTTTTGCAACTAATATACATAAAAAAAGGATCCGTTGCAATTGAGTGTATCTTCAATTTTGATGCCATTACATCGGTTTTTGAAACAATCCCATTTGCTTTTCTGAGGAATAATGAGTATATTGTACCGGACACATAAAAACAGGTATATACATTTATGAAAAAAATCTGGCTGACAGCTTATTCGCCTTTGCGCTTCAGTTCTCTTTTTGTCCGCAGCTGCGGGCACTGTCATGTTGACAGCACCCACCGGGAGAAAAAAAGGGTGATCTCATACATCAATTTTTACTGGTGTGTCGAGGGGAGCGGTTACTTCAAAAAGGATGACCGTTACTGCCGGATCTTACCCGGGGATGTGTGGTATATGCCTGTGGGGGCTGTTCATGATTTTTACCCCGGGGAGGAGGGGTTTCATTACTATTGGCTTGCCCTTGACGGGGAAGCGGTCATTGCTGTGGAGCAGATGCTTCAGCTTGCGCCGGGGAAAAAGTTCTGCGGCGCACCTCCTGACGAACTCTTTCAGCAGATCCTTGCCGGACTCCGTCATCTGACCCCGGAGCGGCGCATTGAGATGCTGGGTATCGCCTTTCAGATCCTTTTCAGGATCGCCGCCTCCCCGGCAGTGTCAGAAAACAAACATGAAAAAGCTCCTGCCGTCGAGGCAAGAGATTTGATCGAAAGGGAGTTTGCAGATCCTTCTTTCAATGTGAACCGTCTGGCAGAGCTGCTGATACGCCACCGTGTGACCCTCTGCCGTGAGTTCAAAAAGAAATACCGCATTTCCCCGTCGGAGTATTTGAAGGGATGCCGCCTCAGAAAAGCTGTGGAACTGCTTTCAGAGGGCAAACACTCCGTCAAAGAAACGGCGGCGTTGTGCGGTTTTTCTTCCCAGGAATACTTTGCAACTGTTTTTCAGAAAGAGTTCGGACGCCCCCCGGGTAATTTCAGGGATTGGGACTTTGCTCTTCCCGAAAAGTTTTGAAATTTGAGGCAATTTCAAAACTCCTCAAAATTGTCAAAGCGCCCTCTTCTTCGATCTGACAAAGGGAGCGTTTTTCCGCCTTCGCATAAAGCTACGGCGGGACAAGCGCCTGTTACCTTGCAGGTAGCAGTCCTTGTCACGGCATAGCCTTGGCGACGCCGGATCAAACTACCCTTTGCAGCTCTTTGCGAATGGCATCGAAAGCCATTTTTTGAATGACTTTTGAAATTGCCTCACTTACTTCTTCTTACGGATGGAGTATCCGAAATGTCCCAGACAGGGACCCTGTTCATAGTAGTGTCCGTGGGCGTAAGAGATAAGGTCGGCTTTTTCCATATCGAGTTTCCCCTTTTCATCCACCAGATCGGGATCGACCCTGACGGCGAGGATGTCAGCGATAAAGTACCAGTGGCTCCCCAGTTCAAGGGTCTGTTTGACCCGGCACTCCAATGTGATGGGGCACTCTGCGACCATGGGGGCTTTGACCTTTTCTCCGGGGAGCGCTGTAAGGTTGCGTTCCTTGAATTTGTCAAGGGCTTTCCCTGAAACCACGCCGCAGTAGTCTACGGTTTCAGCCAATGCTTTGGAAGGCAGATTGACAGTGAATTCATTTGTCCTGCGGATAAGTCCGAAGGAAAAACGCTCCGGACGCACGCCGATCCCCAGCATGGGGGGCTCACTGCAGACCATGCCGCACCAGCCGATGGTGATGAGATTATAAGGATTGCGGCGTGTACCGTCACCGCATCCCACAAGAACAGCCGGAACAGGCGCCAGCTGGGCGCTGCCCTGCCAGATCAGTTTTTCTTTCATTTGAATGGTCCTGTTAAGGGAGCTGAACGGTCTGCATCTTGAGAGAAGCCAGATTGCGGCGGGTACCGTCTTCTCTGTTTTCTGACTCGTAATAGGTAAGGAGCAGCGTTTTGCCCAGAAAAGTCATTGAGGTGTAGCAGTAGTTGTGGCTTTCATCCTCGATCTGCTCATATTTTGTCCAGCTTCTGCCGTTGTCATCGCTGTAGGACAATGTGAGAGGAGTACGCCACCCCCACATCTTTTCAGGGTCGCCGAAGGCAATGTGTGAACGGTCATTGTAAACGCACCAGAGCCGTGAACTCCCCGGCTCCCGGCGGATGGACTGGGGAGACTGGGGGGAGACAAGATCATACTGCGGGACAAGGGTTGTAAAGGTTTTGCCCTGATCCTTTGACCATCCCTGATACATGTATCTTCTGATGGTGCGGCAGTAGTAGTAGAGAGTTCCGTCGGCGCACTCTTCCACGCCGGGCTCCTGGGGGAAGTGTGCAGAAAGGATCGTTTCCCACGGTTCAGCGGCAAGATAGGGTTCGGGGCGGGGCACATCGGAAGAGATATCGATGTTTTCGGAACACGCCCAGCTTTCACCCATATCATCGGAGTACCAGAGCTGGAAGTAGGAATTATTGAAGCCGTCAGCGGGGGCGGGATAGACACAGACCGGAACGACGATCCTGCCGGATCTCAGCTGGCGCAGACGGTCGTTGTTGACCACATAGTAGTCTTCGCAGTTGACGTAGGAGATCACTTTGGGGGTGGTCCATGTGCGGCACTCATCAAAGGAGCGGGCGAAAAACACAAGGTCGTGATGGGCGGAGTGTTTACGCAAGAAGAGCAGACCGATGGAGCCGTCGTTGAAACGCTCCAGACTGCAGCTCATCTGGTTGAGAAAATGACTGCCACCGAAAAGGATGGTCTCTTCTGAAGTTTCCCCCGTTTCAGGATCAAGGTACATGCCGATCAAGTCGCTGTAACTGTGGTCGGCGCCGCCTCCCACAAAGCGGCAGGTGATCATGTAGACTCTGCCATCCTTGAGTAATACGGTACTGCCTTCGCCGCAGCGGGGTTCTTTCATGGTATGGGGGAAGATGATTTTTTTCATGGTGAGCTCTCCTTGAATGTTAAAGAGTTTGTTTTTTATATGTATGACATATAAGATAGTCTCTCTTTTTCTGTAATTCAAGAGCCGCAGTCAAAGATTTTTTCAAAAAGGTCCGTTTTCTTCTTTGTATTTGCGGATCTCAGCCAGAAAGGGGGGCAGGATCCGCTTGGCTTTGTGTTCACCGAAGCCGGGGAGTTTTATTGCTTCTTCCGGCGTCAGGGGGAGATGTTCCACCAGTGTGGCAAGATCCCTATTGGTCAGCACGGCGTAAAGGGGCAGATCCCGTGCCGTTGCCATCTGCTGCCGGATGGTGCGCAAACGCTCGTAGAGGGCGGAATTTCCGGCACTTGAAGAAGCCGCAGAGGCGGCTTTGCCTTTCCGGGACTTGCGTTCTTTTTCTGTGCCGGGGCGGGGAGGGGAAAGATCGAGTTTCACTTCTGCGGCGCCGGTGAGAAGATCTTCTCCCTGTTCTGAAAGCTGCAGACAGGGGAATCCTCCCTGATCCACTCTTTCCAGAGCGCCGGAGCGTTCAAGGCTGTGGAGCAGGGCGGCAACGGTGTTTTGTTTCCAGCTTGAAAGTTTTCCGAAATCGCCTGAGTTTCTCAGCCAGGGGGAGTCTATTTCAGAACTGCCGGTCAGGACTTTGGCAAGTTTTCCGGCGCCGATGCGCCCGTTGAAGTTGGCAACAGCCAGCAGAATGATCCGCACGGCACGGTACTCCTCAGGGGTGGGATCACGGAGGAAACCATCTTCCCCGGAGCAGATGTCGCAGCAGCCGCAGCGCCACGAAGTGACATCTTCACCGAAGTAATCGATCAATGCCGCCTGACGGCAGCGGTGGGCTGAAGCGTAGGCGACGACCTCATCCAGCCGGGCGATCTCAGCGGAGCGTTTGGCTTCGATCTCCTCACGGTCGAGGGGGGGCATGGGCTGTGCCGGGTCGGTCAGGGTGACGGCACGTCCTGAGAAGGCTGATTGATAGTGGAGACAATCGCCATTGAGGGCGTGTATGACCCGTTTGACCTGATCGGTATTGAGACCTGCTATGACGGCAAGTTCTTCAATGGAGTAGACGGCGCTGGTAAGGAGTTTGGGACCGTAAAATTTGATGACCCGTGAAATGAACCGTGAACGCTGGGTGGACTCAAGATGATGGATGGCGGCAAGCTCTTTCAGATCTTTTGTAAAATACATCTCCCCCCTGCCGTGTTGCTGAAAATCTCTGGAAAGGAGATTGAGTTTCTCAAGGATGCTCAAAGCGGCGCCTGCCTGTCCGTCGGATTTGATCCCGGCGCGCTCAGCAAGTTCTTTCATGGAAAGCTCAACGTGGTTGACGCCTGAACGCTTCACTTCAAGGCGCAGTGCAGAGTAGACACTTGCAATGGTCTCAAGGGAAGGATTGTTCATGTCGATGAGGAACTGCTGGATATAGCGGTCAGAGTAGGCAAAAAGGAGTATGCACTCTGACTGTTCCCCGTCCCGTCCGGCACGTCCTGCCTCCTGATAGTAGGCTTCGATGGAGCCGGGGAGCTGGTAGTGGATCACCTTGCGCACATCGGCACGGTCGATGCCCATGCCGAAAGCGTTGGTGGCGGCAAGGACCGGGTGGGGATCGTTCATGAAACGGCTCTGTGCCTCGTTGCGCTGGGCATCGCTCATACCGGCGTGATAGCCGATGATGCCCGGGAGCTCCTGAGTGAGGTTATCCACTGCCTGCCGGGTGGCGGCGTAGATGATGGTGGTGACCTTTTCTTTGATCTGTTCTTTGATGACCCGGAGTTTTTCGGCATCTCCTGAAGCCTTCACCACTTTGAAAGAGAGATTGGGGCGGCGGAATCCCGCCACAAAGAGCTCCATTTCCTCTCTGTGGAGCTGTTTTCTGATGTCCCGGCGCACGGTGGGAGTCGCCGTGGCGGTGAAGGCGCAGATCTGTTTGATATCGAACTCAGCCGCAGCCTCTCCCATACGCAGATAGGCGGGGCGGAAATCGTGTCCCCACTGGCTGATACAGTGGGCTTCATCCACCACCAGTATTTTCGGGGGGCAGCGGCGGAGAAAGTCTTTGAAAAACTGTACCCCGAAGCGTTCCGGGGCGACGTAGAGGAGTTTTAAATTTCCGTATTCGGCACGCTCAAGGATCTCCCGCTGTTCCTGAAATGGGACCATGCTGTTGATACATTCGGCGGGGATCCCTTTGGCGTTGAGGGCATCCACCTGATCTTTCATCAGAGCGATGAGGGGCGAAGCGACGATACCGTATCCCGGCGTCATGAGCACAGGGAGCTGATAACACAAAGATTTACCGGCACCCGTGGGCATGATGACGCAAAGTTCCTCTCCGGCGGCGATCCGTTCCACGATGGATTGCTGATAATCCAGAAAACGGTCGTAGCCGAAGTAGTGTTTGAGAGCGTCAGGAGCGCTGAGAGTGCCGGACATGAAAGAAGGGGGATCAGTTGAGAGTTTTGACCATATCGGCAGCGGCGCGGACAGTGTCAGAGATCTTTGTCCACTCGCCTGCGGCGATGAGATCGGCTTTACCCAGCCATGTGCCGCCCACGGCGGCAACTTCTTTGAGGGCGAGGTAGTTCTTCACATTGTCGGTGGTGACACCGCCTGTGGGCATGAAACGGACACCCAGATGTTTGTAGGGGGCGATGAGGGATTTCAGCATGGTGACGCCGCCTGCGGCTTCAGCGGGGAAGAATTTCAGAAAGCGGCATCCCAGTTCCATGGCCTGTTCGATTTCAGAAGGTGTGCAGACGCCGGGGGCGAAAGCGTATCCGCAGTTGACCGCCTCTCTGACCACGGAAGGATTGAATCCGGGGGCGACGGCGAACTTTGCGCCCGCATCGAAGGCACGGTGCAGATCGGCGGTGTTGAGGATGGTTCCTGCGCCCAGATAAAGTTCGGGGAACCGGGCGGCGGCTTCTTTGATGATCCCGGCAGCGGCGCTGGTACGGAAAGTGATCTCAGCGGCAGGGAGTCCGCACTCAAGAAGGACCTCGCACATCTTGAGACCGGATTTTTCCTCTTCAAGGACCAGTACCGGAACGATGCGGATCTGTGAAAGACGTTCAACGACAGCCTGGGCTTTCTCTGCGAAACTCATGATTTATGACCTTTCTTATAAATTGGGGAAATGTACTGCACATACTATACCACAGAAAAAGACTCTTTTCAAGAAAAGAGGTGGTTTTTGCTTTTTTTATTTGGGGACTGCAATCATATACCGGAGTATTTGGTGAGGCGGCTCCGGGCGAAGGCGTGTCAGATATAGTACGCCCTTTCTAAGAAGAAAGCTGAAATCTTCCACGAAAATCGAAAATAATCGTTTTTTTTGCGCGTAAGTTGCAATATTTGCAACATTCTGCAAAAAACAGTAAAAGTTTCTCTTCTTTCGTTGTCATCTCCTGAAATTTTAAGTATAATTGTCACAGTTCGTAATGGACTGCGTGAGAAATCGGATGTTTTCAGTGCAGTCCGAAAAAAGAAAATTTTCCAAAAAAACAC
>JAFTIE010000118.1 GCA_017457065.1 Lentisphaeria bacterium | reverse complement strand
TTTTCATTGAGAAAAGAGGTAATTTCAAAAGTCATTCAAAAAATGGCAAAGATGTCATTCGCAAAGAGCTGTAAAGGGTAGTTTGAGGTTGCTACCTGCAAGGTAACAGCCGAAAACGCTCCCTTTATCAGATCGAAGAAGAGGGCGCTTTGACAATTTTGAGGAGTTTTGAAATTGCCTCAAAAAAAAAGTTTTCAAGTTTTTTCAAGCCGGGCACTTGACAATTCTTCAAGCAACATTTATATTACTGCAGATATTGAATCAAGCAGAACCAAGATAAACATACTGAGGTTTGAGAATGAAAATCACATTTCTCGGCGGCGGTTCGTTGCGCCTTCTCCCCATTGTCAGGGGAATTTTCCGGGAGACTCCTGAAGTGCTTCAGGGTGGAGAGATCCGCCTTGCCGATTTGAAAACGGAGCGTGCCGAAGCTGTGGCGCGCATGATCAAAGGATGTCCTGAATACAGCTCTGTCAACTGCAAAGTGGAAGTTTTTTCAGAACTTGACAGAGCTTTGGAAGGGACCGATGTCCTTTATCTCACCATGGCGGCAGTCCGGGAGCCTTCTGATACACAGGCGCTCTTTCTGGGGAAAGAGTACGGTTACATCTCCTCGGATCAGCTTTCAGTCAACGGTGCTTTTCTGGCACTGCGTCTGGGGGGATTCATGTTCACTCTCGCTCAGAAACTTGAGCGTCTGAGCCCCAATGCGCTTATGCTGATCTTCCCCAATCCGGTCTCTGTTTACAGCTGTATGGTCAACACCTACACCAAAATTAAGGCTCTGGGTATCTGTGCCGGATTCAACAACCACCGCTGGGATCTTTCAAGGATGTGCGGCAGAGACTGTTTCGACCCCAACTGGAACGTGGTGGCAGCCGGTGTCAACCACTGTTCATTCATTCTGCGGGGCGACTATAAGGGTGAGGATATTTTCAGCTCCTACTTGCCCAAATATCTCACCGACGACTGGGTGTGCCCCCCAAATCTGACCGGGAACGCCACTCCACAGATCCTTGTACATGCCCTTACCGATCTGTACAACATGTTCCGCAAATACAAGACCATGGTCTTTTCCACCGAAAGCGACGGTCTGGACCATGTGTTTATTGAACACGGACGTTTCACTCAGGATGAACTGATCCGCAGAGTTTCCCCCTTCGATCCTGCGACAAGAAAAGAGCAGAGTCTTGAGGAGATCGAAAAGCGCTTTGCCGAATTCATCGAGCTTTCCAAAGATCCAGCGGGGGTGCCCTGGAGCGATCCCGGGAAATACAACTCTCTCATCAAGGTCAACTTTACTGATATTTCCATTCCGATCCTGAAGGCTCTTGCCGGATTTGAGAAGATGCGTATCGTGGCAAGCCGTCCCAACTTCGGCGCCGTGGCGGGGCTTCCTGATAATGCGGCTCTTGAGTACACCATGGATATTTTCAAAGATACGGTGACTCCCGTTGAAAACCAGTATATCCCCTCCCCCTTCAAGGGACTGATCGCTTCGCTGTCAGAGTTCCAGACCCTTCAGGCAGATGCCATTGCCCAGCGTGATCCGAAACTTTTCGCAGCTGCTTTGGACGCCTACCCGGTCAACCGTCTGACCCCGGAGCGGAAAGAGTTCTTCAGAAAAATGTTTGAGATCTACGATGATCTGGACCCCATCTGGAAGAAATCACTGGACTACATTCTTTGATACATTATCATTCAAGAGGAAATTCTTGAATCGTTTTTGCATTCAAAATAAAAAGGGAGCACCTATAAAAAATACAGTCGGTTGGCAACAGAGGTAAGTCGTAACAGGAAAGGAAATTTTTATGCAGATACAAGAGAAACAAAGTTCCGTAAAATGTCGTAAGTTCACTTTGTCCGAACTGCTGGCTGTCACTTTTTATTTCTGCCGTAATGGATTGCAGAATATCCGGAAAAAGAATAAGGCAATGAGGAGTTCTTTTTCACCTGCCCGGAACGGGCAGGTGAAGCTGTACAGCTTCACGCTGATCGAGCTCCTTGTTGTCATTGCCATCATTGCTATCCTTGCGGGGATGCTTCTGCCCGCCCTGTCGCAAGCCCGGATGCGGGGGCAATCGGCAAGTTGTTTGAACAATTTGAAAACCATCGGTTTGATCACCGCACAATACATTGCCGACAACAAAGACTTTTTTCCCTTTTCCAACAAATATACGTACCCTGTTACGAGTCTGCAAACTGACTGGTTCCAGGCAACTGCCCCCTATTACCCCCACAGGCGCAGTGCAAAAGGTCATGTTTACAGTCCCATATTGAGTAACCAGCCCTGGTTCAAAGAGTATGCCATCTTCAAATGCCCGGGGGACAAATTCCGGGAAAAAAATGCCTCTTACGGTATCAAGCAGGCCCTGAGTTATGCTATGCAGGAAAATATGTCTTGTGTGGCTGCCGATGTCAGGATGAGAAAATACAGCTATATCAAGCAACCCTCAAAACGCGCTTACAGGATCGATGTCACCTACAAAGAAAAACCCGGTTCCCCTGTTAACTTGAGCAATTACAACTATATCTGGGGACTGAATGTAAATGGCAAAAGCAGTAACGGAGAAGTGGACTTCCGCCATAACAACAGCGCCAATGTCCTCTTTGCAGATGGACACTCCGAAAACGCCAATTACAATAAATGTATGAGTACCATAAGGCTTTATTTGAACATTTTAAGTTACGGACAGTAAAATTTACAGGAAAAAAGTTATTTATGAAAAAAACATCACTTCTTTTATTGTTTATTCTCGCAGGGGCAATCTCCCTTTGGAGTAAAGAATTTTTTGTATCCTCAGCAGGTAATGATGCAGGGCATGGCACATTGAAAGCACCCTTCAAAACCATTCAGCGGGGCGTTGATGCCTTGAAAGCCGGGGACACATTGACCATACTGCCGGGGAGTTATTCCGGTTCCGTCAAGTGGCTCTTTGACGGAGATCCCGCCAAACAGACCACGCTCCGGGCTCAGATCCCGGGGACAGTTCTGCTCCACGGCGACCGGGAGGTCAGGAACTTCAAAGCGGTCCCCGGCAAGAAGAACTGCTATGTACTTGACTTTGCTCAAACACCTCAAGGTGTCAATGAGTGCGATACACTCCTCATGTACGCAAGGGACGACACTATGTTGGAGTCCCCCCACCCTGCCTACGGCATCTGGACCTACGATGCAAAAGCAAAAAAACTCTACATCGCCACCAGCGACGGCAAAGCCCCTGAAATGCACGCCCTGACAGTTTCCGTGATCCCGAATTCCGGTCTGGATATTGCTCCTTTAAAGGGGAAAAAGGTCCGGAATGTGGTAATTGACGGTCTTTCTTTCAGAGGATTTGCCACCACCGCCGCCGCTGCCCACTCCAGTTTGTGGGGAGCTGTGATCCGTAACGGCGAAAAGTGCGTGATCCGCAACTGCAACTCCTACCTCAACGAAGGGGGCGTGACCATGTACTCAGCCGACGGCGGCAGAGTTGAAAATTGCCGTGCCTACGGCAACGGGACTGTCAAACATGTCTCCGCCGGAAACATCGTGCTTTTCAACTGCAAAAATACGACCATCGACAACTGTCTTTCCTTCAACAGTGTCACCTACGGGATCCGTTTTTACGGAACTAACTCACACAACACCATCTCCCGTTCCATCAGCATCGGCGACAAACGGGGTTCCATCTGGATCAAGCCCGATGACGGGACAAACAGAGTTTTCCAATCCTACGCTCCCGGCATGGTGGCTTTCAGAAAGAGTGCCAACTGCGTTTACAACAGCAACGACTACGACCGTTCCCGCAAACATGGTCCCACATCCCTGTGGCTGGGCAAAGGTCATATCGTCACCTACCCTGAAGATTTTGCCGATCCCTGGAACTTTGATCTGCGGCTCCAGAAAAACAGCCGCTTCAAACATGGATTTGCCGGGAGTCCTGTTTACTTCGTCTCCCCCGGGGGCAATGATGCCAGCGATGGAGCAAGTGTGAAAACGCCGTGGAAAACCTTGAAAAATGTTCCCGCCGGAGCAACGGTCTATCTGCTCCCCGGTACCTATCCCGGGGGACTTATCCTGACCGCCGACAATGTGACCGTCGCCGGAAGAGGTCAGCACGGACGGGCTCTCATCAGGGGCGGCAAATACGGATTGCAGCTCAAAGGCGCCAACACCATTTTGAAACGGCTCCACTTTGAAGGGCAAAGCGCCAGTGCCATCTGCCTTGAAGGGGGCAAACTCACCCTTGAGTGCGCCACCTTTGCCAATCAGAAAAGTGCTGTCGAAGCCTTAAAGATAAGTCAGCTGCAAATCACCCACTGCACCTTTGCCCCCAGCGTCAAAGAGATCCTCAAAGGCAAGAAGTGCACAGGCTTCTTTACCGGCAACATCGCTTCCGTCAAGCCCGCCGGAGTCGTTTCATACGCCAATGTTCCGGCAGAGCAGAAAATGATGTCACCTGACGGACGCCCCTACGGACCTTACTTCTTCCTCTACACTCCTGAGGAGACTGTTTTTGACAATGTGGATGTCATTGCCAACTCCGCCACCACTGCCAATATCCTCTGGACCACCCCCACTGAGCCTGTCTCCCCCCGGGTCACTGTGGCTGAGAAATCCGGCAGAAACCGCAAGACTTTCCCCAGTTTCAGTGCCAAGAGCTCATTCCACAGCGTTTCTCTTACAGGACTCAAAGGAGGAACGGAGTATGTGTACTCCATCCAGATGCGTCCCCGTATGCGCTATATGTTGAGCAGCAAAGGGCTGCAGAAGAAATTCAACCCGGACAAGTTGCCGCACACCAACAGCAGACCGGCGGTGTTCCGTACTCCCCAAACCGATCGGGCACCTCAAGTCTGGTATGTTTCCCCCAAAGGAGATGACCGCAGCAACGGCAGTGCTGAAGCCCCCTTCAGAACCATCAGCCGTGCCGCCATGGCAACTGCGCCCGGGGATACAGTCACAATCAAGGGGGGAACTTACTGTGAATGTGTCTTCATCCCTGTGACAGGCACTCCCGACAAGCCCATCACCTTCAAAGCCGCCCCCGGCGAAGAGGTGTGGATGGATGGGGCTTCACGCAGATTCTGCCGTGCCTTTGCCCTTTTCGGCAAGAATAATGTGCACTTTGACGGATTCCGCTTCAAAAAGTACGGAACTGCCTTCCCCAACGCCTCAGGGATCTTCCTTGTGCTGGGGGGCGGCGATGTCAGGATCACCCGCTGTTTCTCTGATGCCAGAGGTCCCGGCTACTCCCCGGCGTTCATCCACGCCCGCAATGCCCGCAACATCTCTCTGAAACAGAGTGTCATCATTGGCGGCATGAATGCTTTGGTGGGGGTTGAAACTCAAGGCATGGAAATCGTCAACAACGTTTTCAAAAAGGCTTCTATCTGGACCATCAATTTCCACTCCGGCTCCAAAAAGAACAAGATCCTTTTTGCCAACAATATCCTTACGGACAACATCCGCGCCAAGACCTTTCAGGCACCTTTCATGCTGACCCACGCCGAAAATCTTGTTGAAAGAAACAACCTTTACTTCATGCGCTTCCCCCGGGATCTGCGGAAAATGGTTGAATACACCTCATCCGGAAAAACAAGGCAGCTGACTCTTGATGAATACTGCAAACTGGTCAAATCCGATGGAAAATCTTTTTTTGCCGATCCCCAAATCAAGGTACTTTCCACTCAGCTTTGCTGGCGCAACGCCGCTGAAAGAATGGCAGATCTGAAGAAGGGAATGGCATTCCAGCGCAACAACAACAATATGGAAGAGGGGAGAAATCCCAAAAACTTCTCTGAATTCCGCCACTGGAACTTTGCCGACTTCTTCAATCAGGAGCTCTTCAAGAAACGGAACATCGGTCTGGATCAGGATCTTTTCAAAGATATGATCGTCAAAGCTCTTCCCGGCTACAGCAAGAGATAAAAGGTCATATCCGTTTGACTTTTTGTTCTTTCTGTGGTACATTATGAGCATGATGGACCCATTTATCAGAACATTTACCGCTTCACAGATACGCGGCGCCGCCATTGGCAGCGCCGTGTGCACGCCCCTTGTCTCATTTCTGACCAACTTGCGCTGCCAGAGCCTCACACTCACTCACGCCGTGACCGATGGGGTCCTGACCTCTGTCATCATCGCTTTTGTGGTGTCGTGGGGATCTGACTTCGTCTTCCGGACAGGGATGAAAAAGAATCCCTGGTTCCGTCTTGAAGATCACCCTTTGGGGGGCAACGGCGGCGTCATACTGGAGCTTCTGCCCCGTTCTTTCCCGGGCATCGGAGTTGTTTTCGCCCTGCTGGGGAGTGCCTTGTGCGCTTTTATCATTTACTTGATCTACACCATCGCAGGTGTTGAGACACTTTCTTTCGGAACATTCATCATTTTCAAACTGATTTACCCGGCGCTTCTGGGAGGAGTGACGGCAAGATATGCCGCCTTGAACAACTTCCGTTTCCGCTGAATCAGGAGGAGTTTTTTCTGTCATGCAGAACACGCCCAAATCGCTCCGGCTCCAAATCGCCATTGCCGGAAGAGTCAATTCCGGCAAATCCACTCTTTTGAACAAACTTGCCGCTCAGGAGATCTCCATCACCTCCCCTCTCCCCGGCACCACCACCGATGTGGTGGAAAAGCCCATGGAACTGCGCCCTCTGGGGCCTGTCCTCTTTCTGGACACAGCAGGACTTGCCGACGATACGGAGCTGGGGAGCGCCCGCATGGAGCGCAGCATAAAAGCTCTTGACCGTGCCGATATCCTGCTGCTGTTGACCACAGCCGGTGTATGGGGTAATGCGGAAGAAAAACTCCTTGCCCTTGCCGCAGAGCGCAAACTCCCTGTGATCGTCGTGGTGAATAAGTCCGATCTGCAAATGCCTGAGGCAGATTTCTGCGCCATGGTCAAAGAAAAGTGCGGTCATGAGATACTTTCTCTCAGCGCCGCCTCCATGACGCAGTCCCAAATACTTGAACTTCTGACGCCCCGCCTCATCGGCGCAGTCCCTGAAGAGTTCGTCACCCCTCCCCCCATGGTGGGAGATCTGGTCAAAAAGGGTGACACTGTTGTCCTGATCGTTCCTATCGACATCCAGGCGCCCAAGGGCAGATTGATCCTGCCTCAGGTGCAGGCGCTCAGGGAGATACTGGACTCCGACTGTACTGCCATAGTGTGCAAAACAGCCGATTACCGGAAAACTCTTGAAAATCTTAAAACGCTTCCTGCGCTGGTGATCTGCGACTCTCAAGTGGTGGATTTCATGGTTGAAGAAACGCCCGATGATATCCCCTGCACCACCTTTTCCATTCTTCTTTCCCGGATCAAAGGAGATCTTCAAACCTTCTGTAAAGGGGCGGAAGCTGTCAAATCCCTGAAACCGGGAGACAGGATCCTCATTGCCGAAGGATGCACCCACCACGCAAGCGACGACGATATCGGCAGAGTCAAGATCCCCCGTATGCTGGAAAAAAAAGCAGGCGGTAAACTTGAATTCACCGTCTGCTCCGGGCACGACTTTGTGGAAAATCTCTCTGATTACAAGCTCATACTCCACTGCGGGGCATGTATGCTCAACCGCCGTGAAGTGCTCCGCCGTCTCCAGCTGGCAGAAGCAGCCGGACTCCCGGTAGTCAACTACGGCATGGCGATCAGCTGCTGCAAAGGCGTCCTCGACCGGGTCATGGAGCCATTTGCTTCAAATCCAACTCTGTCCGTTTCCTGACATTGGGCAATAAGGACTCTTGACTTTTCAGGAAATGGCATGTATTTTATGTATATGCGTATTCGGTTGAAGTACAATGACATTTCAAGGACATATCTGTGAATATTCTCGGCATATCCTCTTTTTTTCATGATTCTGCTGCCGCTCTGGTCTCAAATTCGGAGATCATTGCCGCCGCTCAGGAGGAACGTTTTACCAGAATCAAACATGACAGTTCGTTTCCAAGTCATGCAGTAAGGTTCTGTCTTGATTACGCCCATTTGAAAACGTCACAGCTTGATTACGCCGTCTTTTACGAAAAGCCTCTGTTGAAGTTGGATCGTCTGGTGGAAAATTATATTGCTGTCGCCCCCCGGGGGCTCAACTCTTTTATGAGTGCCTTGACGGAATGGGCTCACGGGAAAGCTGCCGTCAGAAAGACGATCCGGAAAAATCTTGTAGGTTTCCGCGGCGAGATCGTCTTCCCGGAACATCATGAATCCCATGCTGCAAGTGCTTTCTTCCCCTCTCCCTTTGAAAATGCGGCGATCCTGACTCTCGACGGCGTCGGAGAATGGGCGACTGCCAGTATCAGTTACGGAGACAAAAATAAGCTGACTGTGCTCAAAGAGATGAAATATCCCCATTCTTTGGGACTGCTCTATTCAGCATTTACCTATTTTACCGGCTTCAAGGTCAACTCAGGAGAATACAAGCTGATGGGACTGGCTCCTTACGGCAGACCTGTTTATGCAGATTTGATCAAAGAGCATCTTGTAAAGATCTTTCCAGACGGTTCTCTGGAGCTCAACATGCGCTATTTCGATTTTTGCAGCGGTATGACTATGACCGGCAAAGCCTTTGAAGAGCTTTTCGACGGACCGCCCAGAAAACCGGAGTCCCCCATCACCCGGCGTGAAATGGATCTTGCCGCCTCGATCCAGCTGGTTACTGAAGAGATCGTACTGAAAATGGCACGTTATGCAAAGGAACTGACCAACGCAGAAAACCTCTGTATGGCAGGGGGAGTGGCTTTGAACTGTTCAGCCAACGGTAAAATTTACAAGGAAAAAATATTTAAGAACATCTGGATCCAGCCAGCCTCAGGCGATGCCGGAGGTGCTTTGGGCGGTGCCTTGTTTGTCAACTACCATCTCCTTGAAAACAAAAGGGAGCCTCTCAAGGCAACTGACCGTCAAAAGGGATCGTTCCTCGGCAACAGTTATACCTCAGAAGAGATCCGCAGCGAACTTAAAGAGAAAAATGTTCCCTTCGTTCACTATCCGGAACGGGAAAAATTGATGACATTTCTGGCAGAAGAGCTGGCAGAAGGCAAAGTGATCGGACTTTTTCAGGGGCGCATGGAGTTTGGTCCCAGAGCTCTGGGCGGACGCAGTATTATCGGCAATCCCATGATCCCCGATATGCAAAGCCGTATAAATCTGAAAATCAAGTTCCGTGAATCCTTCCGTCCCTTTGCCCCGGCGGTCCTTGCAGAGGAGATGCCGGAATACTTTGAATGTACCGGCGAATCCCCCTATATGCTTCTGGTCGTTCCCGTCAACAGTAAATATCTGCTTTCCGCAGATCAGGAAACGCTTTCCAGAGTCAATGCTTCACCGGATCTCATTGAACGGCTGAATGTTCCCCGGTCCAAGCTGCAGGCGATCACCCACATCGATAATTCAGCCAGAGTTCAAAGTGTTGACAAAGGACGTAATCCGTTTTTTTACGAATTGCTCGGCAGCTTCAGGAAAAAAACCGGTTGTTCTGTTCTTGTCAATACATCATTCAACATACGCGGAGAACCTATTGTCTGCTCACCGCAAGATGCCCTGAACTGTTTCTATCACACAGATATGGATCTGCTGGTGTTGGAGGATTGTGTCGTTTCTGAGAAGCAAAAATCAGCTTCCAATGCAGAAGAATATCAAAAAATGTTTTCATTGGATTGATTTCAGACTATGATAAATACATTCTCACATATCAAAAAAAACTCTTCTTTCACTCAAAGGCTGTTGCCTGCACTTTTTATGCTGGCTGTTGCAGTTGTGATCTTTTGGTATCACGGAGCAAATATCAAAGCTCCAGTTCCGGGAGCGCTCTTTTTTGCCGCAGCAGGTGCTGCTCTGCTTCTGCCCTTTGTCGGTCAAAAAGTTTTCTTTCTCGTAACTTTTCTGGGCAGCCTCATCGGATTTGTACTTCTCAACGCGGCAGCAGTGGTTTTTTATTACCTGCTGCTGACTCCATTGGCTCTCTGTTTGCGCATACTCAGAAAAAATCAAATCTCACTGAAGTTTTCTGATAAGAAAAATACATCCTGGCAGGATCACACCCCTGCCAGAGAGCTCACACAGTATATGAAACAATATTAGGCTTATCATGCAGAACGACTCCGAACAAAAAGCTGATTTTAAGAACATCCACTATCGCGGCAACGTAATCAGGGAATTTATTGAACTCGCCCTCAGGACAAAGAAATATTGGATGCTCCCCTTATTTCTGATCCTTCTGTTCCTGGCTCTTCTCCTTATTTTCGGAGAAACAGCGGCAGCTCCTTTCATCTATTCTTTATTCTGAAGTTGACAATGAAAAAGTATATCCTGCCCCTCGTTATACTGTTTTTGTTCCTCAGTGCGTGTTTTATCAGGCTTCTGTCTCCGGGAGTGGCTGCTGTGTGGCCCTTCATCTACGCCCTGCTTGGAACTGCCGTGCTGCTCACCGGAATACAACTGAGAAATAAAAAGTATTTTCTTGTTGTTTCGCAGGTCATTTTCGCCTTTTTTATTGCTCTGACCATGGCTGAGATATTTTTCCAGTCAAAGATCCGTGGGGAGCTTCGCAGTGAAAACGGACTCTATATGACACTTCCCGGCAACAGGATCTGGTGGGACTGCAGCGGCAGCAAAACAGTTGTCAGAAACGGCAGGCTACTTCCATTGCTTTCGGGCACTGAAGCCTACGTGCCCGGCAGCAACTGCATGTTTTTCAATCCTCATATCCATGGGATCCATAGATCACGCAGACTTCTGGATGATGGGAAATCGGTAATCACTTTTGAGGCGGAATATACCATTAACGAGCACGGGTTCCGCAAAGTCCCATACCTGAGCAAGCAGCCGGACCTTCCCCCTCTTCTGTTTTTCGGAGATTCTTTTACCTTCGGAGAAGGCGTCAACGATGACGAGGTGTATGTCAATTTGATTTCAGAAAAGCTGAAAGGGTGCAGAAATATCTACAACTACGGTATTCCGGGAAGGGACCCGGCGGATTTTCTTTTCTATCTTAAAAGCAAATGTCTGGAGCGCAGCGGCTTGAAGGGGAATTTGAATGCCCGGGCTTTTTATCTGATCATCAATGACCACAAATACAGAGTAATCCACACCCACGGCAACAGCGAATACAGATATTTTTCCGGAAAAGACAAAGCAGCACGCTTCATCTGTTACTGGCTGCGGGAAAGATTTCTTTACAAATCTGCCGTTTCTGATGCGGTTTTCAATAAGATCTACAACAGGCGCTATCTGCTCTATCTTCAGGAAGCCAAAGCTATTCTGGCAAAAAAATACGGTTCAGATCTGACCATTCTGATTTACCCCGATTGTTCCGGTGACATGATAAAGGAGCTTTCTGCCGCAGGATTCAAATTGCTCTTTTTGAAAAAATATATGCCTGAGTACAAGGGTTATCACGCCCGCAAGATCGACTTGAAATATGAGATCCCCTATGACGGACATCCCACGCCTGCGACCCACAAGTTGATCGCCCGGGCGGTGTTGGAATACCTTGCTCCTGTCGGTCAGGAGCAGGCAACGGATGCCGCTTCAAACAGCAAAGGCAAAGCGGCAAAGTAAAACGCGCCCTCCCCCTCTCCCCGCCGAAGCAGGAATCAGGGGAGAAGAAGACACTTTTTTCTTACCACTCCAAACGGAGCGTTCCTTTGCCGGGAACGGCGAAGGTGACACGGTATCCGCAGGGGGATTTTTCCGTTTCAAAGGGAATTGCTGTTCCCTCTGCGGTGATCTTTCTGACCTCACGGGTCAGGAGAAGTTCGGCAGTTCCGGGGTAGTCAAATTCAACAGTGCTGCCGTCAAAGCTGTTGATGCGCATATTGGCATCAAGCAGACAAACCCTGTCGGCAGCTGTTATGGCGTACAAACGACTGCCATGGGGTTCGAGTTTAACAGAGAATCCATCGCCCAAAGCACAGGTTTCACCGCTCCAAACATCGGTCACAAGGTAAGAACCGGCAGGGAGACCGAAGGTTGATGCCGTGAACTTGACCTCAATGGGATCTTCTTCGATATTGAAAAGTCCGGCAGTCCGCAAAGGCATAAGGCTGTTGCCTTCCTCCTTGGAAAAGTGGGGCGTCTTGAAGTAGATGATCCGGGGGATAAGATGATCTTTGTCCCGGTAGTTATAGTCCCCGAGAAAGACCTCCTGCCCATTGTTGGGGTTGCAGACAGCCTTCTTCAAGGTCTTGAGCCGGGGATTATCAGGGGCGGATTCGCTGAGTTTTCCTGCGATCTCCACCATGGAGTGAGTGGCAAGACAGTAGTTCAAGCAGAACATGGCTTCCGTATCGTTGAGTCCGGGGAAAAGTCCCACTGAGTCACTGTTCGGAACAAAAAGGTGGGTCGTGTGCAGCGCAAAACAGGCAGCTCCCCAGAGGAAGTTGGTTTTCACATAATCCCAGTGTCCGCTGCCGATGTCGATGCCGTAACGGTAGTTGGTAAAGTATTCGGCAAGGAAGGGATTGCCCATGACGATGTCGCAACCGGTCTGCAGATAGCCGTCTGCGGGAATGCGCTTGCGGATCTCCTGAAGCCACCAGGTGCGGTACTCGTAACCGGAGTGCTCTTTGTTTTTCAGCAGGTCATGACTGTCCTCAAAAGCGTAGCTCCAGAAATCGTGTTTCATGCCTTCAAAGCCGTATTCAAAAAAGAAGGTGTCAAGAGCATGACTGATATAGTTCCGAACCTCTTCCTGACTCACATCCAAAGGCGCAGTGTCTTTCACCCGGTAGTCGTAGTTGATGAACCATTCGGGGTGATCCTGATAAATGGGGGCGTGCTTGGGGCAGAATCCGCCGATCCACACTGCAGGACGCAGACCGATCTTGCGGATCTCATCAGTATAGGCGCGCAAACCTCTGGGGAACTTCTGATGGTCCACCCCCTCTTCCCCTTCATAGGGCATTCCCAAGCCGTGAGCCGGGGGAACGTGGACAGCGTAACCGTCATCCACCTGGATCCAGCGGACAGTGGGAAAGTTTTCCTTGAGGAACCTTGCCTCTTTCAAAAGCATCTCTTCTGAGATCTTCCGGGAAATACCGTCGTTCCATGATCCCCATACCATTGAGGTGCGGTTGATGTCGGTGCTCCCGTAGAGGGGGGGCAGGTGTTTTTCAAGAACGGCGATATAGTTGGCAAAAACCCGTTCCAGATCGGCGGCATCATCAGTGGCGCCGAGATACCACTCATCCACCAGATTTTTCCCGGCAGGGCAGCTCATGAAGGCGATATCCTTGAATCCGGAAAATATCTCAAGCGTCACACTCCCCTTTTCGTGGCTGACCAGATAGTTGTGGAAAAAGAGCTTCTGGCTCAAAGTACCGTGCACCACACCTTTTGCAGCATCGTAATTGCTTACCACGATCGCCGGGAAAGGCTGATAGGGGCTGCGTCCGATGCGTTCATGGACCACGCCGGGGTCCGCCCAGCGGTTCCCTGCCAGCTCATCAAATCCGAAATCCTTCACATTGCTCTTGTTGACCCGGTCAAAGTCAACAGGGATACCCATTTTTTCGTAGATGCGGGGGTTTTCGTTGTGATAAAAATAGTCTTCCCGCGGAATTTTTCCGAAAGTGATCCCTTTGAGCTGCAGCCCCAGCTCGCAGATATCCTGAGCTTCCCCTTTATTGCGGAACACCCGGCGGCAGGTGATTTCTTCCTGGGCACTGGTGACAAAGTAAAAATCATCCTTTTCACCTGCCGGATAAGCTGCGGAAATGTGCAGTGTTCCATTACCGCTGACAGAGTTGATCTCAGAAGGAAACACCTTTCCTTCTCTGGTCACAAAAAAGGGGAGCAATTCAAGGGAGCCGCACCCCCATGCCGACAGGATCTTATTGATCTTTTTCACTGGTTCCACCTCAATTCAAGTGTTAAAAAGTTCCTCTTTAATATAACCGGCTGTCTCTTGAATTGCAAGTACCCGAAGCGGCTTTCAGAAGAAGATTTGCTGTAAAATGCAAGTAAAAAGCCAAAAAAAACCGCCCTCGTGCCGGGGCGGTGCGAAAAAAACAGTTTTCATCAAAGCCGGGGATCACTCCCGGAAATGATCTTTCCATCAAGTTCAGAAAGTTCTGCGGCAAAGCAGAATTTCATCGTTCCGTAGGCATCACGAGTGTTCATTTGAGATGCACCGCCCTTGGCGAAGTTGTCGATGACAGCCAGATCCTGTCCGTAGACATTGTGGAAATAGGTCTGATCTTCTTCTTTGGGGAAGGTTACTGTTTCCACGATCCGGCTGCCCAGAGTGTCGGGGGCATCGAAATACTCCCAGCGTCGGATGCGGCGGCGGAAAACATCGGTTTCAATGGCACCTCTGGTTCCGCAGATGTGATAAGAAAGAGCGTGTCCGTCATCGGACTGTTTCTCAAGCATTTCCCGTTTTTCCCCATTATCCCAGGTCTCAGCGATGGGCATGATAAAATTCAGCACCCCCACCCGGCCGCCTGAAAAGGTGGTCATGATCTGGTGGTTGTCATGGTGATTGCAGAAAGGAACCACTTTGGGGGCTGCCAGAGAATAGACTGTTTCAAAGTCAGCGTCAAAAAAGTAGCGCTGAAGATCAAGATAATGGGAAAGTTTTTCGCCGATGAGGAATCCCGGTTCAGGACTGTTGCTGCGCCAGCTCCCCTTGCCGTGGGATTCAGCACAGAAATAGCGGGTCTGGATATTGACCACGTCGCCGATCGCGCCGGAATTGATCCACTCTTTGGCAAGAAGGTAAAGTTTTGAATAACGCAACTCAAAACCGATCTGACAAAAAAGCCCCGTCTCATCTTCGACCCGGATCATTTCCCTTGCCTCGGCAAGAGTGTTTCCCATGGGCTTTTCGCAGAGAACAGCCTTCCCCGCCCTCATGGCGGCAGCAGCGTGTTCAAGGTGGAGATGATTTGGAGTCGCCACAGTAATAAAGCGTACCGACTCATCTTTCAGCACCTCATCCATGGTACTGCTTTTAAGACGCGCCTCCCCTTCCCAGAGTTTCACCCGCCGGGGATCAGGATCCACCACATAAAGATTTTTGACCCATGGTGAAGCCAGGGCGGCATCGACATGGACTTTTCCCATGCCTCCGGCACCGATAACAGCTGCGTTGAATTGTTCCATCATTATCTTCCTTTCACTTGCAACGGAGTACAAAATACACTGTCATTTGGTGAAATGCAAGTAAAAAGCTGTAAAAAAATCCAAAACAGGTCTGCTGCTGGAATCAGCATGATTGTCCTGCCTTTACCTGTTTCAGCGGAAGATTTCTTTTTTCTGCCCCGGGGACTTGACAAACAAATTCTCTGACAGTATATTATATACCAGTATGTACCAGTTTATATGTAAATAAAATACAGAAAATAAAAAATGGCAGATAAAAAACAAGATTTCCTCCTCTACCGCAAAGTGGAGCTTCAGCTTGAAAACATGCTGAAAGAAGGAGTTTTGAAAAAGGGGGGCAGGATCCCCGGGGAACGGCAGCTTTCAGAGATGCTGTCTGTTTCACGGGGTACTCTGCGCAACGCTCTTGAAGAGTTGGAAAAAAGGCAGTTTCTTCTGAGAGTTCCCGGGAAAGGGACCTATATACAGGACACGGGTATGACGGTCCGGAACATAAGGATCGGCTATATCTTCCCTGAACCGGAAATATCTCTGGTCTACCAGAATTACGGCAACTACGCCATCAACTCCGAAGTATGGCGGGGGATCATGCAGTGCTGTGCCGTGCGGGGGATCACTGTCTCATTTATCCCTGTTCCTGCCCACGGCTCTCAGGAAGTGAACAGAAAATCTTTTGAAAGGATCAAAAACGAGTGTTCAGGAGTCATACTGCCTTCCCGTGAATTCACGGAACTTGCAGAACTCCTTGCCGAAGAAGGGTTTCCTTTCTGTTTTACAGCTAAAGTTCCTTCTTTCCCCCATGTCTTTTATGATGTTGAAAAAGGAGTCACGACCGCAGCAGGAAAACTTTTGGCATGCCGCTGCCGTTCGGTAAAACTTTTTTCTCTTCAAAGCAATCATCTTTCCTGGGATACCTGGGAAACAAAGGTCAAGGTCTTCAAACGGGAGTTTGCTGCTGCAGGTTTTCCCATCCCGGAAGAAAATATCATTGAACTTTCCGGACAGGAAACGGGTATTCTTGAGAAGTTGCGGCAGGCATTGCCTGAAAACGTCCCTTTGCCCGACAGTATATTCACCGCCACCCCCATTATCTCTTTTGCCCTGCTCCACATCGCAACTGAACGCCATTGGAAACTCCCGGAAGATGTTCAGATCATGGGATACGCCAACAATATGAATATGCGGCGGACGATCCCCCTTTTGACCCACATGGAGCTGCCTCATGCCGCCATAGGCGCCGCCGCAGTTGACAATCTGGCAGAATGCCTTTTTTCCGGCAGAAAAATCCCGGAAAAGACTATACTTGAAGCCACCCTTATACAAGGAGAAACAACAATATGAAAAAGAGTTTTACATTGATCGAGCTGCTTGTGAGTACTACTTGTCAAATAGGTGTTTTGCCGTTGCATTACCTTAAAAAAATTTATAAAAACTACACATCCTTACGCCCGCAAGGGCGCACTTCACGTTTGACGCAGTCAAACTCTTCACACCTTCACATCTTCACTCAATCAGCGTTCACGCTGATTGAACTTTTGGTTGTGATAGCTATTATCGCCATTCTTGCTTCCATGCTGTTGCCCGCTCTGCAGCAGGCACGGGAGCGCTCTTATATCCCCAAATGCCTCAGCAATCTGCGTTCCATCGGACAGGGAGCGGCACAGTACAGCAACGACCACAAAGTTCTGCGTGTCACTTACAACGTTTACACAGGCACGGCAACAAAACAATGGCGCGAAGGTTTGGGGATATTGAAATATCTCCCTGAAAACACCCGGGACAATGAACCAAGCCGCAATCCGACTTCCCCCCTGGATATCTGTCCTGCCGAAAAAAACTATGTCAAAAACACCTCAAGCTCCCAGAGTAATTTTGCCGGTTCCCACTACGGCATCAACTACTGTCTTGCCCGTTACTGGGCGACCTCCAATGCAGCCCTTCTCACCAACACCTGGCGTCCAAATGAGCAGTTTGACAAAACCTCAAAGACCATGTATTTTTCAGATAAAAACATCGGAGAAAAAAACTGTTACTACACCTATTATGATCCCCTGAACCGTAGGAACGCCCCCTCCCGGCGCTTCCGTCACATGAGAGGTGTCAACACGGTTTACCTTGATCTTCATGCCTCATGGGGAGATTACAAAAAGATCCCCAATGAATGGTTCTACGAAGCTTCCGGAAGAACTGTCAATATCCTGGGGTCCTACTACTACCGCCGGGCTGACTGGAAAAACTCTAAAAACTGGCGTGAATTCTGAACAATTTTATTAATAGGAGTCATACTGCCATGAAAAAAATTATCTTTGCAAGCACGCTTTTTCTGATTCTTGCTCTTCAGGGAGCAGAAATTGTCAGTAAAAACGGAATATACATATTGAACAACTCCTGCATGACCGTTGAGATCGCTCCCGCCAACGGGGGAAAGGTCGTCCGGCTCTACGACAAAAAGCACAAAAGGGAGATCGCAAAACTCTATTCCCCTCTGGATGCGCCTTCCGGCAGCGGACTTTTTGCCGAAAGGATCTGGTCTCAAAAGGGAAAACAGTACCGTCATTATGAAAGTTCCTCCTGGAAAGTCATTACGTCCAAAGCTGATAAAAATTCTGCCGAAGTCAAACTTTTCTGCGCTTCCCGACCTCTGGATATCGAAAAAACCTACGTTCTCAATGAGAATGAACCCGTCCTCAGAGTGCGTTATGCTTTGACCAATCCCACCGACACTCCATTTACAGGACGCTTCTGGTCAAATTCTGTCATTGCTCTGCAGGGGGAAAAGTGGAAGATCACCCTTCCCCGGGGTCCCTACAGCGCCAATCTCCAAAAGGGGGCTGTCAAAGCCCCCGTTATCACTCACGACCCGAAAAGCCCCGCCCCGGGCAATCACTGGATCGTCTCTCCTCAGCAGGACTATGGTGCCGTGGAAGACTCTTTTTCAGGCACCGCCATCACAGCCCCCTGGGAGTTTCTGGAACTCTTTTACTGCCATATCCCCTCAGGCGGCGGAGCCAATCTCCCCACTCTGGAGTGGATGACACCTTTTCTTCACATCAAGCCCCTTGCCGTTGGCAAAGCAGATGCGGTCAACCATCCTGAACTGGAAGATCCCCTGCAGGATTACATCGTCCGTTTTGAAACCACGCTGACCCTTTACAGCCAAAAGGATGCACGAAAACTGCGTCCCTTGCCGACGGGAAGAAAAAATACCCGTTTCCAGCCGATCCTCTCTGCGGCAACTGCCCATTTGGAGTTCCCCACGCTCCCCGCCATCGGCTTTTTTGCCAAACAGAAGGAAAATCCCCGTATATTGATGTTTGCCAGACATCAGCTCGCCGCAGAAGCCTTTGACTTTTTGCGCCGCTTCAAAAGTGATGCCGAAGTCATTGAAGGATGGGGGATCACCGGCGGAGGAGCCTCATCCTACGTCGGATATAATATCCCCTCCCCTTTCGCCATGACCGAAAAGTTCCTCAAAGGAAAGGTCGATGCGATCTTTATTCCCGGTTTCACCAACCGCACCATGCCCAAAAATTTGAGCCGCCAGCTCATTGAGAAAGTCAAAAAAGGGAGTGTTGCCATCTATATTTCAGACCGCAACCGCTTTACGGATCTTTTCCCTGCCCAGGGAGGCAAAGAGATCCCGGCAAAACTTTTCAGAGGTATCCCTTTCAAAGTCAAAGTCCTTGAATACAAAGTGGGCAAAGGAAAAATCTTTTTCGTTCCCTTCAGGCTGCATTTGAACAACCGTCTCTGGTCCCAGAACTCTCTGCTGCTGCCTGCACCTGCCCCTGACAATCCCTCTCATGAGTACATTTACGCCCTCTACTGCCGTATCTTGAGATACGCCCTCAATCATACGTCACCGGCAGAGATCCGCAATGTCACAGTGACACCCGGCAAAGCTGAACTTGAGATTTATTCCACGCTTGCGGCTCCCGCTTCTGTCAACGGCAGGAAGTACGATTTGAAAAAGGGGCTCAACAGGATCGTTTATCCTTTTGTACCTGAAACTCTCAACGGCAAACACGATTGTGTGCTTCTTCTTGAAGTCAACGGTAAAAGCTCCGACTTCTTCATCGCCCGGTACGAAGTCAGAAACGCCCCTATTTTGCGTTCTTTCAACACGGCAAAGTATGCACACGAGAGCCGGGAGCCGGTTTGCGGAAGTCTTGAACTTGAAGGCAAAGGGGATATCATTCTTTCGCTCCTTGATGCTGAAAAGCGCATTATCGGCACATTTTCAAAGAAAAACGTTTCCGGAAAAACCAACTTTTCTATTACACCTCTTATGTCCGGTGTCAACAGTTTCTGCCGTCTTGAAGCTGAAGTTTCACACAACGGGAAAGTTGTTGAAAAACGCTCTTTGACTCTTTCACGGCGTACACCTGACGATTCAAAGATCAAATTCGTCCTGTGGCACAACTCCCGTGCCACTCATACCGGCATGATCCGTCACAAGGGGGCGCGTGAAATGGGTTTCACACATCTGCTGAGCAGTCAGGGACATGCCATGGCGCAGCTGGATTCCCGGTTGGGCGCCGAAGCCATATTGCAAACGGGAAGCCGCTACATGGTAAATACACTCTACCGCTTTTTCCAAAACAATATCCATAAAGAGAAAAAATTCCGCGATCCCTGTCTCCGTGATCCGGAAGGGTTGAAGATCGTCAAAGAGAAGACTGCACTCCGGGCGAAAAAGCATGTCAGCCATTTCCCCGTCCTCTACTACTCTTCAGATGAAAACTCCCTCGGATGGCATGACACAGCCCATGACTACTGCCGCACGCCTCACTGTCTGGCAGCGTTCCGCAAAGCCATGCAGAACCGTTACGGAACTCTTGCCAAACTCAATCAGGTTTGGAAAAGTTCTTACAAAAAATGGGAGCAGGTCACGCCGCCCACTCTGGCAGAAGCCCGGAAATCAGCCAATTACGCCCCCTGGTTGGCTCACCGTATCTTTATGCTGGGCGCCCTTGATGAAGGCGCAAGAGCCCTGCTCGGTGCGCTGCGGCAAGTCGATCCCCGGGCAAAACTTGCCCACTCAGGACAGGGACTCACCCGTCTCAACGACTGCTGGGACTGGCGGAAGATGCCCAATCATTATGAACTGTCAAATCTCTACGCCACCATGGGCGGATTGCCTGACTTTTTGCGGACACTCCGGCCCGGATATGCCGCAGGCAACTGGAACGGCTACGGTGCGCCCCTGCCCCAGATCCGTTTCACTGCCTGGAACGATATTGCTGACGGCATGTTTGCCCCCGCATACTGGTACGACTGTTATTTTTTCCGCCGGGGCGACAACGAACTCAATACTGCGGGTCTTCACATGAAAAAGGTTATTACTGAGATCAAATCTTCAGGCGCAGACCCGCTGATGACAACGGGAAAAAGGGTGTACTCCCCCTTCACGCTGGTCTATTCACCGGAATCTCTGGCAGCGGCAGCTGTCACAGGCGATTTTTCTTCGATCAATGACGGTACTTACAACGGCAATCTGGCGGGCTGGGTGCGGTTGATCCGCAGTGCCGGATTCCCGGCGCCGCAGATCATCGGCGACAACAAACTCAAAGATATCACTCCTTCCAACACCCCGGTTCTGGTACTGCCCCTGCTTCAGCTGATGAGTGACAGACAGATAGAGTATGTCAAAAAATATCTCCTTTCCGGTGGGATACTGGTCATAGATGCTCAAGCGGGTATCTTTGATGGATTTTATTCTTTGCGAAAAAACAATCCTTTACAGCAGCTTGCCAGAGTAAAGATCCCTCTTGCCAAAGGCATTTCCGGGGGAACGATCCAGTTCGGCAATACGCCTGTGCGTCTGATCCCCGCAGGAACTCAGGCGGAGTCGGCGGGCGCCGCCGTTCTGGGGGCAATCACAGTCAATGCTCCCGGAACCCAATTCCACTCCATTGAAATAGGAGAAGTCAAACGCAACCTCGCCGGCGCCTTTTTCAAAGCCGATGCCGGAAAAGGAAAAGTGATCTATATCAACGGACTTTTCCACGGAGTCACTTCCATTCTCAATGATCCGGCTCCTGCCATGCCCCTTATCAAAGTCTTCCGGGAACTTTTTGCCGGTGTCGGCATCACAAGCGTCCATACAGGCGGTCCCGATGTCAATGCCGCCGAATATCAGCATGGCAGATACCGGGTACTCCTTGCCACACGCCGCAACGGCAGTGGTACAGCAAAGTTCACTTATCCCCTCAAGGGAAAATGGAACTGCTATGACTCCCTTGCCCATACTTACACAGGCAAGACAGAAAAGGTCGATTTCAGCCTCAACGCCTGGGGGGTGAAGATGTTCATTCTCACCCGTGCCCCATTGGCGGAGCCCCGGTTGAAAGGTTCTGTCAAAGGGGGGACTCTGGTCATAACCTCCCTGTCCGACTCCGGAGTCTGGTTCGCCCGTCTCTTCCGCAACGGGGAGGAACTTAAAAGTTTGAGCAAAACAGTCATTCTTGACAAAAATGGCAAAGCTGAATTCAACTTCGGCATCAGGTCCAAAGGTGAATGTGAAGTGCTGCTGCTCAATGTGATGAACGGTAAAAAATTCAATTACAAGGTGAATTTCTGAAAATGAAAAAACAGTTTCTTTTCATATTTTTTCTGACGGCGTTTCTGGCAGGAGCCGCAGATTTGACGGTCAGTCAGCTCGATTTTGACAGCACCCCGGAAGCTCAAAAACGTTATCTCGCCCAGCCTTACTCCTGGTGGGGCAGAGGAAAATATCCTGTCAAAAAGGATGAACGGGGCAAAATCGTCGTTTTAAGCAACTCAAGGACCCGTTACGTTTTCTTTCTTTTCGGAAAATACAACAGCAAAGGGGAGTGGTTCCCTGATATCGGCATGATAAAACCCTCAAAAGCCAACTGGGCAGCAGGGGGATTTATCAGTTTCACAAGCGGAAAAATCAAAGCAAAGCAGTGCGCGGTGACGGTTTCCGATATCAGAGATGGCGGCTTCACCCTGAACTATAAGGGAGTTTCTTATACCGCCCGGTGCCGTCTGGAACTCAAAAAAGATGATGACCGTCTCTATCTTCTCTTTGATGCGACCTCACAAACCACTGTGCAACTGACAGCCTACCCTTCAAGTTATGCAGGCAGTTTCAGCCGGGGACTCAAGCTCCGCAAGCGCTTCGCCGTCACCCCGAAGCAGCGCATTCCCATGGGAAGATCCGTCACCCTTGCCCCTGAAGAATACTATGTTTTTCTGGGGGACAGCTGGTTCGATCCCGGCTCCAACCGGGGCGAAGGTCCCTGTGCTGTGATTTTTGACCCGGCAAAGACACGATGCCGTGTTTCGGTGCAGAATTACAACTGCCTTCTGCAATTGACAGGAAAAGGTGCCATGCCGTTCATCCTCTTTGACTTCAACGGCACATCAAACGCTGAAGCCGAGCGGATCATGCGGGAACTGCCGGTAAAATTCAACTGAAGAGGTAATTTCAAAAGTCATTCAAAAAATGGCTTTCGATGCCATTCGCAAAGAGCTGCAAAGGGTAGTTTGCACTTGCTACCTGGCTTGTCCCGCCGTAGCTTTATGCGGAGGGGGAAAGGTAACAGGCGCTTCTCCCGCCGCAGCTTTATGCGAAGGCGGAAAAACGCTCCCTTTATCAGATCGAAGAAGAGGGCGCTTTGACAATTTTGAGGAGTTTTGAAATTACCTCTTATCTACTTTTTCCTCTTCCCAGCCCACAAGATTGCCCTTGACGGAGTCAAAGTTCACGCCCACAATGTAAATGTCCCGCTTGTCAAGCTGATATTTTTTGAAATATTCTTTTTCTTTGATCTGCTCCAATGCGGTGGGATCGTTGTCAAGTTTGAATTCAAAGATGTAAACAGCCTTCGGCGTCTGCACAACAGCGTCGATCCGACCGTCATTGGTGGAGGACTCTGCCTCTACATACTCTCCAAGAAGACGGAACAAAGAGAAAAAGATCCCTTGAAAAGTGGATTCCTGCTTTTTGTGGACATCGTAAGGGATTCCGGCAAAAAAGATTTCCAGAGCTTTGCGGAGTTTCTTCAAATCGTTATTCAGCAAGCTTGTGGCAAACTCCGCCGCAAAACGCACTCCGACAGTCTGGGTTTTCGCAGCGTAACTGTTCAGGATGTAGGCACTGAAAGCTGTGGTGACCTCCTTATTGGGAAAGTCAAGAAAATACCAGGTTTCCCCGAATTTCTGTTCTGTGCCTTTAATGGTAAGGTAGCCTGTTTGCAGCAGCAGTGCCAGAGGATCGATATTGTCGATCTCAAAGGCGCTGAAAGCTATCTCAGGAACTGAGTCGCCGCCGATAACAGAACGGAAATCAAACTCTGTTTTCTTGGTGAGCTCCATCAGAAAAGAGGGAGTCCCTGTCGCAAACCAGTAGTTATTGAATTCTCCACCTGATTCAAAAAATTGCGCAAGAGATACCGGATTGTAGACACTTTTTGAATTTTTGTGAAAACGATAGCCATTGTACCAACTCTTGATCTCAGCTTTGAAGGAATCGAGCGTCTGCTCTCCGGCAAGGGCAGCGATCCGGTCGCCGAAGTACGACTCCAGCTCTTCCTGAGTATAGCCGAACATAGCGGCATAACGGGAATCCATTGAAATGTCGGTCAGATTGTTCAAATCGGAAAACAAGGAAACATGACAGAATTTACTGACGCCGGTAATAAAAGCAAAACGCAGTTTGTTTTCAAAAGCCTTTATAACAGAATAGAACGACTTCATACAAGCCAGAACATCAGAAATTTCTGCCTTTACGATGTTATTGAGAATAGGCTTATCATATTCATCAAGAAGGATCACAACATCCTGCTGCTTTGCGAGTTCACTGATGATTTCTCTGAACATATTGTCCGGGGAAGATTCCGTCAACTTCACATTGTGATATGCTGCAGTTTCCTTCATTAAGCGGCTCAAACTCTCTTTCACAGACGCAAGAGAACTGAAATCAAATCCATTCAAATCCAAATGGATCACCGGATAGGGCTTCCAGTCATAGGCTTTTTCATAAATGGCAAGACCTTTGAAAAGCTCTTTTTTGCCTTCAAAAACAGCCTTCAAGGTGGAGACGGTCAAAGATTTACCAAAGCGGCGGGGACGGGACAAAAAGTATCCGGCACTGCTGGGACGGACAAGCTGCCAAATATATTCGGTTTTGTCCACATACAGAAAGTTGCCCTGTATAAGTTCTTCAAAATTATAGACGTAGCTGGTAATATCTTTCATTATCACATACTCTCCTGTTGTAGTAATATACACTGCATTGACACCATTTTCAATCGTTTATTCCATAAAAAGTCAAAAAACACAAGGGGCTTCTTCGGGAGAACGCAATGCAGGCGCTTTGACAATTTTGAGGAGTCTTAAATTTCTTCCCAAGACTTGAAATATCATATAACAAAGTGTAAATTATATCTGCACAGCACACTATCCTGTTAACATCAAGGAGTTTGATATGAAAACGTTTCTGACGGTCGTACTGTTGTTGTTTTTGGTATTTTCCGGTTCCGCAGCAAAAACACCGGAGTTTACAGCAAAAATCATTCTGACCAAAGCTGTCAATATAGAAGATCAGTTCCGTTATATCCTGCCGGGGCGTCCTCCTGTTTTTCCCCAGGTCACAAAAGTTGTCTGCGGAGAGAGATTTTTTGTGGAAATCGTTTTTTTCAATGCTTCGGCAAAGAATGGTTCAGTGCTTTTAGGCGGAAAAATCACAACTTCCGCTCCCGGGGGCAAAAAAGAGGTCATAAAACTCAAAGAACGATCTATGAAAGTTACGGGGAACACCAAAGGCGTATTTCTTTTTCCTCAAAGCCTGTGTGTTACTTTTGAGCCCAAGGATCCTAAAGGTCCCCACACATTTGAAGTGGAACTGACCGACAAAAACACTGGAAAAACTTCCAGATCTGCGGCAAAATTGGAATATGTCAAAAGCATCCCCCCTCTTTCCGAAGCCGAAGCCTTGAAAAAATTGGGGAATTATTACCGGGCGCCCTGTCCGCAAGAGATCCTGCCTGCGTTCCGGGCGTATTTGAAAAACATTCCGGCGCAGAAAAAAAGAGAAAAAAGGAATTTCAATCCCCTGCCGCAGCTTGCGTTGTTCTATTTCAGTTTGAAAGAAAATCCGCAGTACATCGATGCCTTTGCCGCTTACGTGGCAAAACTTACCAACAAAGAGCACAGGATGATGGGCGGGATCATCCTCAACTTTCTTTCCCCCGAAATCGCTCAAAAACTGCCCGCTGCTGAAAGAGAACAGATCAAGCGTTCCATGAACAGCAATCCTTTTGAGATAAAAAAGGTCCTTGCTCCATGGCATCTGGACATCTGCTGGGCAGAGTTTTTCATCCGCGGTACCCGGGCGCCCCTTTTGAAAATCGTCGATGCACTCTCTTTCGGCAAAAATTCCATTTCCATTCCGGAATTCAAAAAGATTGCCAAGCCGACCAGAGAGGACCGGCGTAAACTTTTCAGCGGACTTATTGCCATGGCATCACAATGGTCGATCAATTCTCTTGCCAAACAGCACCATCTGGTGCGTTATTACATTGAAGCTGCCCTGCAGCGGGGGGAGATCAAAGATCCTTTCGTCAGAGCCGTTGCCGCCAAAGCCATTGGCTTGAAAGTGCGTATCGTTCCTTCAGGAAAGACTATTTGAGAAGGGATATTAAAAATGCGAATGAGGTAATTTCAAAAGTCATTCAAAAAATGGCAAAGATGCCATTCGCAAAGAGCGGTAAAGGGTAGTTTGCACTTGCTACCTGGCTTGTCCCGCCGTAGCTTTATGCGGAGGGGGAAAGGTAACAGGCGCTTCTCCCGCCGTAGCTTTATGCGAAGGCGGAAAAACGCTCCCTTTATCAGATCGAAGAAGAGGGCGCTTTGACAATTTTGAGGAGTTTTGAAATTGCCTCAAAAATCGTATTTACGCAGTACGCTGCTGCAGAGGCGGATGTATCAGAAGAAAAAAGAGACACATTCAGAGGGACGGCTTCCCCCAAAGTTCTGCCGTCCCTGACGGAAAATCTTTATTTGCTCATAAAAGGAGCCGCAGGGAATCCTGCCTTGTTGTAAAGATTGGTATTGGGATTATTCTGCCAGGCATAACGTACCCTCACAGGTTCGGGGACTTTACTTGAGGAGACCACCACTGTGTCACCCTCAATGACCGCCTTTTCCGCCCAGACCCATTTGCCCTCCTTGCCGCAAAGGGCAAAGCCTTCCAGCTGGGTATTGGGGCAGTAACGGACCAGTTTCGCCTTTCTGCCCTGGCGTTTCACCTGATCGTAATAAGCCGGGACCGGTGCGGCAACAAGTCCGCCATAGAGATTCTTGAAGTGGATACGCAAAGATTTTCCTTCACGGACGACTTTGGTCATTTCGGGACCGGCAAAGGGCACTTTTTTTCCATAGACTTTGGCAAGGGCGATGGCGGCAAGTCTTTCGCCGGGAACGATCTTGTTCACAGGATGGATATCATTGGCTTCGCCCACATCGATCAGAACCGCCTGTCCTGTACCAGGAAGATCAAGAGCGGCGCTCTGGGCAGCTCTGAAATGAGCCCACGAAGGCTCCTGATCCGGTTTGTTGCTCTTCAGATAGAAGTTGGGCAGCTGACACCAGTAGAAGGGAAGAGCAGGATTTTCAAAAGCTCTGCGCCAGTCTTTGACCAGTGCTCTCTGCAAAGCGGCATACTCCTTGTATCTCCCGGCATTGGTTTCGCCCTGATACCAGATGACACCGTCCAGAGCGTAAGGGGCAATGGGGGCGATGGAACCGTTGTAGACCCGCTGACCGTTGAAAAACTCTCTGGGAGGCTTTCCGGGATTTTTCGGAACGGCAGTGGTCTTGTTTTGATATCTTTTTTCATGAAAGAAATCCCATTCCACACCATCGAGTTTCTGACCGGCAATGACCACAGGCTGATAGAAATTGGTCCGGCTGTTCACGGAGTTGTGGAAACGGATCATAAACTCATGTTTTCCGGGAGCAAGTTTGGGGAGTTTTATTCTGGGATAAAGGTTGCGCACACACTTTTCCACAGGCCAGTCAGCAATTTTCTTACCGTCACACCAGACCGTAAAGGGGGTGCTGTGGCGTTCCATGGCGATGATCTGAGCGCCTTTCAAATCAGCAGGGATCTCAACTGTTTTCCTGAACCACAGCACGCCGCCGGGGAAACGGCTTTCTTTTGTCTTTTTCCAAAGGGCATTTGCGGCGGGAACTTTTTGAGAAAGATCCTGACGGTTGTTGACCTTTTCCCACGCCGCCAGATCGGAGATGTATTTTTTCACGGCGGCGGGATAAAGTTTTAATTTTTTTGAAGTCTCAGCATCCCGCTTGAGAACGGCGGGGACCGCCTCTTTCAATGCGGCAGTGGTCATCCATGTTTCAATGGGGGAGCCGCCCCAGGCACAGGTGACGAGTCCCACAGGTGTTTTGAGTTCCTTGAGGAGCTTCAAGCCGAAGTAGTACCCCACGGCAGAAAAAGTTGCAATATTGGCGGCATCGGCACAGACCCATTTTCCGGAACCGTAGAACTGAGGCGTGGCAACGCTGCGGCAGCGGGCATTGAAACTGCGCAGACGTTTTCCTGCCGGATTTGCCTTGGCGGCGGCAAAACTTTCACATCTGGGCATACGGAAATCCATATTGGACTGACCGGAGCAGAGCCAGACCTCACCCACGAGCACATCTTTGATGACAATATCGTTTATCTTGAGTTCAAAGGGACCTTCAGGGGATTTGGAAAGATCGAGACAGACCCGCCACTTGCCGTCCTTTCCGGCGACGGTCGAACGTTTCTGCCCGTTGAACACAACGGTGACTTTTTCGCCTGACGCAGCCATTCCGAAAACCGGGACTTTCGATTGCCGGGCAAGAACGGCATGATCTGAAAAGATCGCAGGCAGCTTCACCGCAGCGTGGAGTGAACAAGCCGCTGCAGCCAGAAGGATCAAAAATGTTTTTTTCATACTTTTCCTTTTTTGTGTTGTTAGAGGCAATTTCAAAAGAAATTCAAAAAATGACAAAGATGTCATTCGCAAAGAGCTGTAAAGGGTAGTTTGAAGCTGCTACCTGCAGGGTAACAGCTGAAAAGCAGACCGCCAGCAAGAAGGATCATCCCGATACAAAATATCAGGATCATGCCGTCCCGTTCGATTTTTTCAGAGGAAGTTTTCTGTGTATACTGCTCTGTAAATTTCCATTTTCCGCCACTCATTTTCCAAACGCCCTTTATTCACAACCATATATCCGCATTGTGATCCGTAAGACCAGAGCTCCCCACCCCCAACACAGCAGTGTGCAGAGAGGCATCCATGCCATTAGAAGAAGAAGGCTTACAAACTTGTTCTCCACAAAACGTAACATCACGGCACCGCCCCAAAGGAGCATCCCGAAGCAGACCAGAAGATATGAAAAGAATCCAATGGGCAAGATGATGTTACGGATCCCGCGCGGCAGCAGCGGAAGGGGCAGCATGAACAATGGCATGACCGCCACCATCAGCATCATCCACCAGAGTATCCGGCGATTCCTTTTGTGCTTGTCATCCATCCAGTCTTTTCCTCAGCTTTGATTCCGGAACAAATCAGAGCAAACTCCAGTCAAAAACGATCCCCATGGGGGGATCGGGGGTGTTGAGAAGGGTATCATAAAGCGCAGTGCAATCGGCAGGTGAAACGGTCTGATGGATCAAAGAAGCAAAATCAAATCTCCCGGTGGCAAGATATTTCAATATTACTTCGTAATCATCGTGTTCCGTCCATCCGCCGGAACGGGATTCCAGGGTGGCACGATTGCTGGTGTGGGCGCCGATAAGGGAAATGCCGGGGAGATGGACATCCCGGTAAAAATCAATGGGGCAATCAGGGACACGGGTACATCCCAAAAGCGATATCCTGCCCATCTTAGCAGTGTAGGTCAAAGCCTGTTTCAAGGCAGCGGCTTTTCCAGTGACTTCCACCACGGCATTGACCTTTTGACCATTGTTGGCAGCGGTGATTTTTTCAATAAAATCGGGGTCACGGGGATCGAAAACGGCATCGGCGCCAAGTTTCAGCGCCAGCTCCCGCCGTTCAGGGGAAAAGTCACAGGCGAAAATGGGGGCAGCTCCGGAAAGTCTTGCCGCCTGCAAAGCGATCTGACCGAGGATACCGAGTCCGGCGATCATTACAGATTCCCCCATCTGGATCTGCAAACGGCGGACACCCAGCATGGGAAAGGAAGCGATATGGGTAAACGCCGCCTCTTTCAAATCCACCCGGCTGTCGGAGATCTTGAGGGCGCCGCCCTTGATGCGCGCGGCAGGGATGACAGTATAGGAACGATGTCCATGCCAGGGAACGATCACCAAGTCACCTTCGGCAAAATCTTCCACATTTTTGCCGACCTTTACCACTTCTCCCACGGCACTGTAACCGGGGCGGAAAGGGAATTGCTGCCCTGAGTTGTTGGAGTTGCCTGAGATCCAGGCGCACTCTGTCCCTGCGCTTACAGCGCTGTATAAAGTTTTGACCAGCAAATGGTCATCGGGCAGTTCATCTTCATTGATTTGAACCGTATCAAGCACGACTTTTCCAGCGGTATGTGCAACAACGACCTTGACAGAAAGCATTTTTATAACTCCTTTGATTCGTCCGGAAAGAGGTTTATTCAGATTTGAGGTAATTTCAAAAGTCATTCAAAAAATGGCAAAGATGTCATTCGCAAAGAGCTGCAAAGGGTAGTTTGAGGTTGCTACCTGTAAGGTAACAGCCGAAAACGCTCCCTTTGTCAGATCGAAGCGAGGGCGCTTTGACAATTTTGAGGAGTTTTGAAATTGCCTCAGGAATTTTCAGCACTATGTTAAAACGGGAAAAAGTATACAGGATCCTTGCGGAGCGTATCCGTTCAGGGCAGTGGCAGGGGGGATTCAAACTCCCTTCTGAACCCCTTTTATGCCGTGAACTCGGTGTGGCACGGGTCACTCTGCGCGCGGCACTGGAACAGTTGACCTCTGAAGGAGTGCTTCAGCGTTCCCGTCCCGGGGGAACCGTTGTAACGGCAGATGCGGAACAGAAAAAGAAGATCATTGTCCTGTCAGGCAAAGAGAAGGTCCCTGATATTTCCCGCCCTGAACTTTACATCATCCCCGGCATTGAAAGGCGCTGTCTGGAACTCAATTATGAGGTGGAATACATGGAGAGCGCCTTCCTCACTTCCGTTCTGCCTGAAAATTATCTGGGAGCCATTCTCCTTGCCCACAACTTCAACGGGGATGAAAAGATCCTTGAAAAGATGCGTCTTTTGAAATTTCCTCTGGTCAACGCCCATGTTTTCCCCCATGATCCGGCATTGACACACCTCCCCTCGGTGCGGACCGATTTCCGTTCCGCTTTTCTGGCGGGGCTGAAGCACCTTCACGACATGGGACACCGTAAAGTGGGATTCATCATGCGCACCTGGGAAATCAGCAACAGGCGCCTTGATATAACGCCCCGGGAATTTCCCGCCCTGATCAAAAAAGCAGGGCTCATTTTTGAGGAACGCCTTCTGCTCACGGTTCCTGACAACGAAACCGATTTTTCTGAAGAGCTACACACCCTCATTTTTTCCGATGCGCCGCCCACAGCACTTTACACCTATTCGGACTATTTTGCCATGCGGGCATATACCATGCTCCAAAAGTGGCATGTCAGGATACCTGAGGAAATGGCAGTTCTGGGCTTTTCGGGCTACTCCTCGGCGGCGCTCCAATCGCCCCCTCTTTCCACAGTGGATTTCGGCTACGCCCGGGTCGGCAGGATCGCCGTGGACATGCTCAGGAATCAGGACAAATGGTTCGGCAAATCAACCCCTGTCCTCCTTTCCCCCTATGAGGTCATTACAAGACGCAGTACCGATTTTTATCGTTTGAACTTTGATGAAACAGAAAATCCCAAAGGGTGAAAACATGAAAAAGAGTAATGAAAACAGCACATCGTGCCCCACACAGAAAAGCACTTTCCATCTTCACTTTTTCTCCCGGTCTGCGTTCACGCTGATCGAACTGCTGGTGAGTGTTACTTGTCAAATAGGTGTTTTGCCGTTGTATCTCTTCAAAAAAACAATCAGAAAAATGCCTTATAATGCTTGCAAAGCAAGCGCTTCAT
>JAFTIE010000117.1 GCA_017457065.1 Lentisphaeria bacterium | reverse complement strand
GGTAGCGATGATTTCGTTGGTACTGATAGCCATTTTGGTTTACTCCACGGTAACTTTTTTGGGATTCTGCGCGGCATGAGGATGCTCAGCACCGGCATAGACTTTGAGTTTGCTGAACTGAGCACGGCCCAGACGTCCATGAGGCATCATGCCCCAGACGGCATCACGGATGATGCGGGTGGGATCCTGCTGGAACAGTTCTTTGGCAGAGGTCTCTTTCAGACCGCTGCGGTAACCGCTGTAATCCACATAAACCTTCTCAGTGGCTTTGCGACCGGTGAACACAGCCTTGGAGGCGTTGATCACGATAACGCAGGCACCGGTATCAATATGAGGGGTAAACGTGGGTTTGTCTTTGCCGCGCAGAGCGTTGGCGATAGCCACCGCAAGACGGCCGACCGGAGCTTCGGAGGCGTCGAACAGAATATGCTCGGGCTGGATTTCTCCGACTTTAGCCAGATAAGTTTTCATTGTGTTTCTTAACCTGTCAAAAAATTTTCACCACACAATCCGCAGGTGAAACTCCCGTTTTACAACCATTAAGACTCGCACTGTCTCAAAGCAAACAGGCACCGCGGAACAAATTGCAGACTCAAAATCTTTCAGTTCACCTCTTCCGTCTGATGATCGGGATTGACGGATTTTCTGAACAGAAAAAACTTTTTGCCACAATCAATTTTTATAATATACCCCGGATTCCTCTTTTTTTCAAGAGAAAAACGGAACATATTTTGAAAAAAAATCATTTTTCCTGAGTTTTCATCGCCATTTTTCCGGCAAGAGCAGAATCTATAAGCATTTGGAGAAAGTAAAAGACCATACAGGGAATCACTGCCGTTCCGGAAGCGCCGATGATTGACAGCGTTGCAAGAGCAATGGTCAGAGTTTTGGAAGCACCGGTAAAAAGCATTGCCTTGCGTTCCGGGACATCAGCTTTGAAAAGAGCACTGCCGTACCACATCCCCGCCATAAGCGCCACATGGAGCAACAAACTTCCTGCCGCAGCTGCCAGCAAAGTCCCTGCCGGAAATTTCAGCATATCGGCACTTGCGGCAGAAAAGAATCCCCACACCAGCAATATGACACAGAGTGACGGGATATGCCCTCCCCAGGCGGGAAGTTTCTTTTTAGTCAGCAGACGCAATCCGACACCGCTCACAGCGGGCAGGATCACCAGCAGAGCAAGATCAAGAAGCATCTTCCATGGTTTGACGACGATCTCAGTGCCCTCCGGCAAAACCAGAGGAAGAATGACAGGCAGAATAAAAACGCCGATAAAACTGTATCCGATGGTCACGGTCATGGCAAGAAGGGTATTGCCCCCCGCGGTCCCGGTCATGACCACGCCGCTGGACAAAGTCGGCGGCATGGCTGCTATGACCATCAACCCCGCTGCGCTCAGGGGATCAAGATGAAAGCCCTTGGCGATCCCCCAGCCGGCAAAAGGTGCGGCGATGAGAGTGATCAGAGCCCCTGTCACAAAAACCAGCAGGAACTTTCTGTCAAATTTAAGATCAGCTGTTGTCTGCCATCCGCAAACAAGAAAGATGGCAATGATAAGGAAGTTGTTCAGTTTCAAACTCTTGAACCAGATCCCGGGTTCGGGAACGATAAAGGCAAGAGCAACAGCAACGAGCATCCCCACAGGCAGAAAAAGTTTTTTGAACATTTTACAATATTACTCCTCAGTTAAAATGGCGCGCAATTCTGCCGCCGACAATTTTTCAGGAACAGTATCACTGATCAAAGCATCAAAAACCGCCTTCTTGCGTCCTTGAAGTGCAATGATCTTTTCTTCAATAGAATTACGCACAACCAGTTTGCAGATGTTTACCGACCGGGTCTGCCCGATGCGGTGCGCCCGGTCTGCCGCCTGAAGTTCTGCAGCAGGATTCCACCAGGGATCATAAATCAGCACTGTATCTGCAGCAACAAGATTCAATCCCGTTCCGCCTGCTTTCAAGCTGAGAAGAAAGAGGGGAACTGACGGATCATTGTTGAAGTTGTCCACATGTTTCTGACGGTCCACCGTAGCACCGTCAAGGTATTCAAAGGGAATGGAATTTTGTTGCAGATCATCTTTAAGTAAAGCAAGCAGAGAGGTAAACTGACTGAATCCCAGCATCTTGTGCCCACTGTCTATATTCTGCTGAACAAGTTCCATAAAAAGTTCGCTCTTGACCGAGGGCACATCTTTCCCCCTGCCGTCCGGCAGCAGTGCAGGATGACAGCAGACCTGCCGCAGACGCAGAAGTATACTGAACATGGCAGCACCGGCACCGGCATCGGAGTCCCTGATCTTCCCCAGTTCGGCTCTGCCTTCAGCAAGTACTGCATCGTAAAGTTTCTGCTGCTCAGGAGAAAAATCGCAATAGATGATATGTTCTTCCCGTTCCGGCAGATCTTTTGCCACATCCGCCTTTGTTCTCCGCAGTATGAAAGGCGAGATACGCATTCGGAGCTCATTCTGCGCTTCCTCATCAAAAGACACATTGGCGTAACGCCGTTTGAATGCGGGCAAACTCCCCAGCATTCCCGGTTGCAGAAAATCAAAAATACTCCAAAGGTCGGCTGAGCAGTTCTCCAGAGGGGTTCCTGTCAGGACGATCCTGTGTTCAGCACGGATACTTTTACAGCTCTGTGCATTTGTCGATCCGGGATTTTTTATATGCTGCGCCTCATCCAGAATCAGGAAGGAAAATTTGCAGCGTCTGATATGTTCAAGATCAAGCCGGGCAACAGTGTATGATATGATGATCAGATCGTATCTGTCAGCATTTTCCCAAAATTCTCTGCGTTTGGCGGAACAGGGCACTCCGACTTTGAATCCGGGGACAAAACGAAAACTTTCCCGTTCCCAGTTGGTCACCAGAGAAGCCGGGCAGACAATCAGCGCAGGAGGCGATTTTTTCCCCGTACAGGAACTCAACAAAGCCAGCAGCTGTACTGTTTTCCCCAATCCCATCTCATCAGCAAGAAGAGAACTGAAATTCCTTTCAGCCATGTAGCGCATAAAATCCACTCCCTGCTCCTGATAGGGGCGCAAAGTTCCTTTGAACTCAAATCCACAGCCTGCCGTTCTGATCCCGCCGCAGGATGCCCCGGCTGTGACTTCAGGGATCAAAGCACCTGGAAGATCCCGGCAAAGCTCGCTGTAATAATGAATATTGACAAAGGGCAATTCAAAAATCATTGCATCAGGATCCATATTGCTGAACATGACTTCGGAAGCTCTGAGAAAAAGGCTGAGTTTTTCAGAAAGCTCAATAAGTTTCCCATCGCTCCCCAAAAGAAAACGGCAGTGTTTTGAGGCGGCATTGCGGCACGCTTCCCACTCCAGGATCTCTCCGCCTGCAGAAAATTTGATATGAAGTTTCAACGAGTTTTCACTGCTGCCTGCTGCTTCACAGCTGATCTCTGCGGGCAATGTAAAATTTGCGCCGCTGCACAGAAGTCCCGCCCCCAGCACGGGAGGCATTTTTTCAGAAAGCAGCTGAGGTAAAAAGGCTGTAAAGAAGGTCCCGATATGTTCCAGATCTTTCAGGAGCATTTGCGCCCCCCTGCCTTCAAAACCGAACATGGCAAGACGGTCGAGAAGTCTCAACTCAACTTCACGATTGCGGCGGAAACTGCCGTTGACAACACCTGTTTCGGGAACGCAAAGAACCCCTTTCCCTGAATCTGAGCGGTAAAGAAATCCTGTTTCCAGAAGCAATCCTTCTGCAGGATCGATAACACCATCCATAAAAAGCCGGGGCGTCAGGACCGGCAGTTCAGCGGCTTTGACTTTAATGACGGGGAAAGGAAACTTTTTTTTGTACTCCTCAAGGGTTTCCGCTGATTCCGTCAACACCGGGGAGGAAAAGAAACTCCTCAAATAGGTGATTTCACAACCGGCTGGAACGAAAAAGTATTCTCCGTCTTTCCCCACCCAGCAACCGGAACGGCCCGTAATGATCTGCGCTTTGTTCACAGGAACAATGGCATTGGCGATACGGATACCCGGGAAACATTTGCTGCCGTTGACCAACAGTACAGGTTCCGCATTTTCACGGCGGACGATCACCGGACGGTTATCACGCATAAAACGGTCAAAACCGATGAGGCAGTGAAAAAGCTCTGCCGCAAGTTCTGCCGGCAGCACGATATTGGAGTTTTCCGCTTCTCCATTGAGCGCAAGAAAGCGTATGATCTGACGATCCTGAAGAGAAAATCCCTCCCAGCGCACAGTGGCGGAAAGAAACTTTTCAAAAAAGATCTGGCGCAAGTTATTCAAATTCCCCAGATACTCCCTTCCCTGGCAACGGATCTTGCACTTCAACACAGCATTCTCCCATTTACTGGGAACGTGCGGGGGCTCGTGAAGAGAATCAAGAAAAAGCTCTGCCGTATTTTCTTTGCTGCTGAGATCCATCAGTGATGAAATGGGATCCCGGCGCAGTCCACGGCTGTAAAAAGGGATGTCCTCAGTCATTGCAGGACGGTGGAATCTTCCGGAATACATCATCAGTGCAACAGCATGAGAACAGCATGGGAAGGCGTTTTTTTTGCAGCCGGAACACTCAGAAACAGCATTATCTCCCGGCACTGCCATACATTGTATCCTGCCGTTATCCTGCTTGAAGACGCCGTGAATATTCCCTGACTCATCATGCCAGGCGCCGCACAGACAATTCTGCTTGAGGAGCTGTTTGGCAGCTTTCAAGCCGTCTGGACCGCATAATTTTTCAAGACGTTCTTCAAAATTGCTTTTCATCGTGTTTCCTTTCGTGTGTAATTTATTAATATAGCACATTTTTATTTTTTTTCACCCTCCACAAAAGGAAATATCTCTTTTTTCTGCAAAAAAACCTTGACAAAACTCTCTTTCGGCAGTAAATTAACAGATACTTACGAGGTTTTTAGCAATATGACACAAGATATTCCTGTACTGATCATCGTTTTCAACCGTTCATGGCATTTGTCAAGGGTGATGGAGGCACTGCGTGTGATCCGTCCCGCCAGGCTTTTTATCGCCGGAGACGGTCCCCGGAAAGACCATCCGGGGGAAGAACAGCTTTGCTGCGAAGCGAGAAAGGCGGTCACTGATGCCGTTGACTGGCCCTGCTCCTTGCAAACCCGTTTTCAGACAGAAAATCAGGGATGCGGAAAGCATGTGACAGGCGCTGTTGACTGGTTCTTTGAAAATGTGACCGAAGGAATCATTCTTGAAGATGATTGTGTGCCTTCTGCGGACTTCTTCCGCTTTGCAGCGGAACTTCTTCAACGCTACAGAAATTCGGAAGAGGTGATGATGCTTTCAGGAACAGCACTGGTCAAAGCAGCCTCCCCCTCTCCCTTTGATTATGACTTTCTCTCCTTCCCCTGCTGCTGGGGATGGGCAACATGGCGCCGGGCATGGCGAAAGATGAGCTATGACATGCCGGATTTTCCTCAATACCAATCTTCCGGTGCCATCAAAAAATCTTTTTCATCTCCAAGAGTACAGAAGCGGCTTCTGGAACTCTTTTTCAAAGTTTACTCACACGCCCCCGGTTTTGACACTTGGGATTTTCAATGGCTTTATGCCTGTGTCAAAACTGGCGGCGTCTGCATTTTGCCTTCCTCAAATCTGGTCAGCAACGTTGGGTGGGATGCCTCCCATGCCAGAATCGACGATGTTATGGAAATGCCCTTTGAAAGCATTTCAGCTCTACGCCACCCCACGGAAATACGGCGGAATCTTGAATTGGAGCGGATATTCTTTGAGCGGATCTACGCCAAAGCTCCCTTGTGGGTGCGTCTTTTCAACAGGCTGAAAAAAATCCTCAGCAGGGAAAAACACTGATTGCAGAAGTGTTGTCGTGAGCCCCATTAAGGAGAACTGAACGCATTATCCTGTTGACGGTCTGCAAGGGAGAAAGAGATTCATTCAGCACGTCTGCAATCTGTTCAGCAGAAAGATCTCTGTAAACACCGTCAGTACACATAAAAAAGCGTTCTCCACCCTTCAGGGAAACGCTTTTTATTTCCACTTTGAGGTTGTAACGTGAACCGATGGAGCGGGAAATGGTATTGACGGCAAACAGAGAATCTCTTTTTTCGTGATAAACAAACTCCTTATCATTGGCAAGAGTGTGGTCCGTTGAGATCTGCTCAACCCCACACTCCGGCCGGATCACATAAAATCGACTGTCCCCCACATTGAGCATGACCGCCCTTTCAGGGAGAAAAAGCACGGCAACCAGCGTACTGCTCATGGGATGGATCGCAAATTCTTCGTAGTTGATTTTGAAAACACGGCGGTTGATGGTACCCACAGCATCTGCAAGAAAACGTTCAGCACCGCCATCTTTCAAAAGTTCCTCATCCGGCGACAGGGCGAAAGCCCGTCCCAAATCGCGGCAGCTGATGTAACTGACGATTTCTCCATGTCTGTGTCCGCCGACACCGTCAGCGACAACAGCAAGGGCTGTTTTACGTCCGCGGGGAGCAGCAATAAGAAAGCTGTCCTCATTATTTTTTCTGACCAAGCCGGAGATACTTTCACCGGCAAAGCGGAATCCTGCATCATTAAACATAAAAAAGATCCTGTTTGTGTCCAGATACTTATTATACCCCGCAAATTGCAAAAAGTCAAATGACCAACTTGATTTTTTGGATATTTATGGTAGATTATAGAGAAATAACAAGGAGAAATCAATGAAAAAATTACATTTTGTCGGCATCGGCGGCATCGGCATGTCGGGACTTGCCTCATGGTGCCGTTCACTCAACATTCAAGTCACAGGCAGTGACCGTGACTCGGGCAAGGCTGAAAATGCCCATATTCTTTCTCCGCTGAAAGCTCAGGGGATAGAAATATTTCCTCAGGACGGTTCTTTCCTGAAAAACGGCAAACCGGATTTTCTGGTCTACTCAAGTGCCATTGAAGCCGATAATCCTGATTTTGTTGCCGGGCAAGGGATCGCACATTTGCACCGCTCCCGTCTTCTGGCAGAGTTGCTCGCTTCAGCAAAGGGATGTTCCGGCATTGCCATAGCAGGAAGCTGCGGCAAGAGTACTGTGACCGCCTACATGAGCGAAGCCCTTGCAAACTGCGGAGATGATGCCGGTTTTCTCAACGGAGCCATTTCCAAGCGCTGTGCTGCCGCAGACTCCATCGGCAACTTTCACGCCGGCAAAGGCAAATTCTTTGTCTTTGAAGCCGACGAAAGCGACAAAAGTCTGGTCAATTACACGCCTGACTATGCCATTATCCTGAATATGGGGACCGATCATTACAGCAAAGATGAACTGGCTCAGGTTTTCGCACGATTTCTCAACGGAGTCAAAAAAGGTGCTGTCATTGAAAAAGAGGTTTATGAATCAGTAAAGCCGTTTTTAACCAATCCGGAACTGCAACTGCGTATTTTTTCCGCCTCCCCTGCCCCGGGAACAGACTATTCCGTTTCAGATTATTCCATTCAAAAGTCCCCCTGCGGCGAAGCCCTTCCCAAAGCAGTGTTCAACCAAAATCTTCAAATTACTCTTCCGGCACCGGGATGCCATACTGCCGCCAATGCCCTTGCTGTTTTTGCCATGCTTGAACTGCTTGGATTTTCAAGGGAAAGTTCTCTGAAAGCCATTGAACGCTTTGACGGTATCAGGCGACGGAATGACCGTGTCGGAGTCACTCTTTCAGGCGTTCCTGTTTACGATGATTACGCTCATAATCCGGAAAAAGCAGGTTCCTGTTTAAGAACTCTTTCAGAGATCACTTCAGGAAATATCTACACCGTTTTCCAGCCTCACGGTTTCGGTCCCCTGGGATTTTTCAGAGATGAACTTTTCAAAACGCTGGACGCAACACTTCGCGACGGAGAACTTTTCTTCATGCTGCCTCCCTATTACGCAGGGGGGACCTCCAGTTTCAAACCCACCTCTGAAGAGGTCATTGCCCAGTGGAAGGAAATTGCCGGAAATCCTGAGCGTTACAACTTTTCCGGAAACAGAGAAACGTTGCGTTCTTCGATTCTCGAAAAGGCAAAACCGGGGGATCTGATCGTTATTATGGGAGCCAGAGACAACAGTCTTTCTCTCTATGCCCGCTCATTCTGCAGCAAAGCAAAGGACTGAGCCACGGTCACTCCGTCAGGAAAGGTCATTTCCGGAGCGATCTCAGCAAGAGGTTCAAGCACAAACTGTCTGCTCCGTGCCCGTGGATGGGGGACTGTCAAAAGAGCGGTATCGATCACTTCACAGCCCCACAGGATCAAATCGCAATCAAGTGTTCTGGATTCCCGACTGGAGTGGAGTGCCGGACGTCCGCAGCGGCGTTCAAGGTCCTGCAGCAAATGAAAAAGCTCTTCCGGAGAACCTTTGTATTCTCCGGTAAGAGCCTGATTTTTAAAGTCGGGCGTCCCGGGAACACACCCCACGGGAACTGTCACATAGATCCGGCTTCTGAGTATTTCTGAAACTCCTGCTTCAACAAGAGTTTTTTCAACCATGTCAAAACAGGATTCCACATCCCCGATGTTTCCGCCCAGCGAAAGAGCAAATTTCATTTTATCATATCCAGCGCCATGCGGACACTCCCCATGGCATCGGGTGAATAAAAAGCTCCGATAGAGTCGGCAAACTCCTGATCCACTGCGGCACCGCCCACAAAGAGAGGAATATCGATCTTCTCTTTTTTGAGCAGTTCTGCCATTTCCCGCATCCGGGGCATGGTGGTGGTCATGAGAGCAGAAAGTCCGATAAATGCCGCCTTTTTTTCCAACGCTGTTTTCAGCACGGTGGCACATGGAACATCTTTGCCAAGGTCAATAACGGTAAAACCGTAGTTTTCCAGAAGCAAAGTCAGAATATTTTTGCCGATGTCATGAATATCGCCTTCAACAGTTGCCATGACAAACACGGGACCGGCAGGGCGATTTTCCTGAGACTTGAGAAGCATGGGTTTGAGGAAATCCATCGCCTTACGCATTGCGGCGGCGCCGAACATGAGCTGAGGAAGGAAATACTCCTTTTTCTCAAACTTTTCCCCTACGGCATTGACTGCAGGGATCAGAATATCATCCACGATCTTCAGAGGCGCCATACCGTCTTCAAGGAGTTTGCGTACTCCGGCAAGGGCAAGCTCCTCTTCTCCGGCGAGAACCGCATCAAAGAGAGAGAGTTCCTTTTTCACAGGAACATTCCCGACTGCGGGAGCTGCTGCAGCGGCAGTTGTCTGAGAGGTCAGACGCTGGAATTTCGGGTCATGCCCCAAAAGGGCATCGGCAGCGGCAACCGTTGACATGATCCCTGCGGCACAGGGATTGGCAATAGCGGAACTCAGTCCGCGTCCTGCGGCAAGCGCCAGAAAAGCACTGTTGACAGCGGGACGTCCGGGAAGTCCGAAACTGACATTGGAAAGTCCGCAGGTCGTACCTTTTTTCAGAGTGTCATTTGCATATTCAATGACCTCCATTGCTGCCCGGGGCGCATTGATGTCAGCGCCAACGGTCATAACGAGAGCATCGACCAGATAATCGTCAACACCGGCATCACAGATGAGCTGTTCAAGAACTTTGATCCGTTCAGCTCCTGAGACGGGAATGCCTTCATCAGTAAGGGGGAGCAATATGGGCAATGCGCCATAACGCTTGACGATGGGGAGTATTTCCTGAAGTTTTTTCTTTTCTCCGCTGATGGAGTTGAAAAGCGCTCTGCCGGGATAAAGGCGCAAAGCCGCTTCCGCAGCTTCGGGAGAGGTTGTATCAATAGAAAGAGGCATACCGGGAGCGAGTACGGTCAGTTCCGCAACACAGCGGCGCATCATACTGCTCTCATCTATCCCGGAAAGTCCCAGATTGAGATCCAGCAAATCGGCACCGCTTTCCATCTGCTCACGGGCAAATGAACGTACCATCTCCAGAGAATCACTCCTCAACTCTGCCTGAAGAGCCTTTTTACCGGTGGGATTGATCCTTTCGCCGATAACGGCAAAGGCTTCTCCGGGAGCGATACGCCGGAATGCTCCGGTAGAACTGACCATACCGTCGATTCCGGAGAAGATCTCACCCTTTCTTTCCCCCAGAGCCTTGTTCAAAGCAGCACTGTGGGCGGGCGTGGTGCCACAGCATCCGCCGAGGATCGCTGCCCCGGCTGAGGTCAGTGCATCGGCAGCGGCGGCAAAACCGGCTGGATCAAGATCAAAAACGGTCTTATCCCCTTCAAGATGGGGGAGTCCGGCATTGGGTTTTGCAATCAGAGGGATACGGGCATAGGGTTTGAGGCGTGAAATGACCTGAGCCATAGCTTCAGGTCCAACGGAACAGTTACATCCGAAGGCATCGGCTCCGAGAGATTGAAGACAGATCAGTGCGCTCACCGGATCACATCCGGTAAGAGTCTTTCCTGATTCATCGAAGGTCATGGTGACCATGACCGGGTGATCGGGGGCAAGATCACGCACTGCAATGAGAGCTGCACGGCACTCCTGCAGATCCATCATGGTCTCAATGGCAAAGCCGTCGGCTCCGCCGTCAAGGAGTCCCTGCACCTGGATTTTGTAAGCAGAAACGCACTCTTCAAAAGGAAGTTCCCCGAAGGGTTCAACTAATTGTCCGGTAGGGGCGATATCACCGAAAACCAAAGCGTTACCGGCAACAGCTTCACGGGAGATCCCCACCAGACGGGCATTCATTTCGCGGCAGTTCTGTTCAAGACCGAACTCCGCAAGCTTGAAAGGATTGGCACCGAAGGTGCACGCATAAACGATATTGCTTCCGGCGTTTACATAAGCGCCCTGAACAGTGCAAAGCGCCTGAGGATTTTCCGTCACCCATTTTTCCGGACAGACACCGGGGGGCATTCCCTGCTTGGCAAGTTCAGTACCGGTGGCTCCGTCAAGACGGAGTACACGTTCCCGGACCATCCGGGCAAAAGAGCAACGGTCCATAAATCAATCCTTTCGTCTTTCAGGCGGAGGCAACTCACGCATGATCCGGTTCAGTACGCCGTTGATAAACCCACCCGAAGCGGAACCGGAAAAGTCTCTGCCGATCTCAACAGCCTCATTGATACTGACCACATCAGGGATATTGTCAAACATAAGCATCTCGGCAACAGCCACGCGCATGATGTTGCGGTCAACAGCCGAAATGCGATCCCATCCCCAGCCCTCATCGCAGCAGGGGATCAACAATGTATCTATCCTTTCGCGGTTGAGTTCCACTTGAGTGTAAAGCTCAATAGCAAATTCCTTGGCTTTGCGTGTAAAACGGTTGACTTCGAGCTGATCTTCATCACAAATCAAACCGTAACACTCACTGAATGTGGCAGCAGAAGGTATCTCGCCCTTCAACTCACAGCTGAAAAGATACTGCATGACAGCTTCCCGTCCGAAACGTTTGCTGTTGGGACGGGGAGCTTCTTCCGGATTGGAAATGATTGCCATGATATCTTATCCGATCATGCGGGAAAGATTGGCCATTTCAATGGCGGCGATGGCAGCATCGACACCCTTGTTCCCGACTTTGGTCCCGCTGCGTTCAATAGCCTGATCCAGATCTTCGGCGGTAATCATGCCGTAAGTCACAGGAACACCGAATTCCAATCCCAGCTGAGCCAGGCACTTGGACACTTCTGAATTGATGTAAGAAGCATGAGGAGTCGCCCCCTGAATGACCACACCCAAAGCGATAACAGCGTCAACGCCCCCTTTTTCCAACAGCTTTTTGATGGCGAATGGGATCTCGTATGAACCGGGTACATAGGCAACACTCACATCAGCAGCATCGCCGCCGTGGCGGACGATGGCATCCATTGCCCCCTCGAGCAGACGGTCAACGAAAAAACTGTTGAAACGTCCGCAGACGATGGCGAACTTCAGTCCCTTGGCTTCAAGTTTTCCTTCATAGACGATTCCGGGAGTCTTATCAAGCATAATTCAAATCTCCTGATTTTATCTGAGTTCAAATTTAAGATCAGCAGCCAGCTTGGAACGCAGTTTGTCCATGGCGGCATTGACCTCATTATCGGTCAGGGTACGCTCTTTGTTGCGGAATGTCAGAGTATAGGCAACACTCTTTTTGTTTTCCGCTTTGAGTTTGTCATCGACAAAGATATCAAAGAGTTTGACCTGTTCAAAGTTGGGCAACCGCAGACGCCGGATAAACTCCAGCACATCGGCATTGCTCTGATCTGCCGGAGCCACACAGGCAACGTCACGCTCAATGGCGGGGAAAGCACAAAGTTCTTTATACTGGATGTTGACGTGAGAAGCAGCATCACGCAGTGCAGCAGGATCGATACGTCCGGCAAAAACCGGTGCTGTTGCACGGAATCCGGAGCAGAGATCTGAAGCAACTTCACCGAAGGCACCGACTGTTTTCCCTTCCAGAACGATATCCAGAGCATGACCGGCACGGAATGTGGTATCCTTGCTTTCAACGAAACGGAAGTTCCTGATCTTCAAAGTTTCGAAAATGCTCTCAAACACACCTTTGAGATCAAAGAAGTCAACACACTCTCTACCCATTTCGGAATAGAGTTCGGGATGACGGCGTCCGGTCATGAGGAAAATCATTTCCCAACGTTCTTCGGGGAAGAGTTCAGAGTTGGCACAGAAAGCCTTGTCAAGTTCAAAAAGACAGAGATCCCGATTGCCGCGGGAGAAGTTCCGCCCCACAGGTCCCAGCATCTCGCCCAGCAGAGCGCAGCGCATGCAGGGCTGTTCCTGATTGAGAGGATTCTTGAGCTTGATGAGGTCGCTTTCCTTGAACCGGCGGTCAGAAAGAGCTGAAGCGATACTCACAATGCTGTAGTGCATACACTCATAGAAGCCCATGCCGATAGCCATTTCACGCAGTTCACGCTGCCAGTCGTAGTCATTTTCGCTCTCGGGGATGCAGCGGACCGCCCGGACAGGCACGATGGGCACAGCATCAAGTCCGTTGACCCGGGCGACTTCTTCTGCAAGATCAGCTTCACGCTCAAGGTCAGCACGGAACAAAGGAGCTGTCACCATACAGGATTCTGCAGTGATATCAGCCACATCAAGACGCAAAGCCTTGAAAATTTCCACCATCCGCTCATTGGCAACATCGCAGCCGATGAGTTTGCGGATCTTTTCAAAACGGCAGAGGATCTTTTTTTCTTCAGGACGTCCGGTATTCACGTCCACCTTTTCGCTTGAAAGCTCAGCACCGGCAAGTTCGATCAGCAACTGAACCGCTCGGTCTGCAGCAATTTCGGTCATATCGTAGTCAACGCCACGCTCAAAGCGGTAACTTGAGTCACTGGAAATACCCAGCTTGCGGGAAGTGGTACGGATATTGGCAGGAGCAAAACAGGCGCTCTCAATAAGAACCTCTGTCGTGGTGTCGCTGACACCGGAATACTCTCCCCCCATCACACCGGCAAGAGCCATGGGCTTTTCAGCATCAGCAATGACAAGATTGTTTTCGTTGAGTTCCAGTTCACTGCCGTCAAGGGTGACGATCTTTTCCCCTGCTTTGGCACGGCGGGCAACCACCCGTCTGCCGGAAAGTTTGGCAAGGTCAAAAGCGTGGAGAGGCTGTCCGAGCTCCATGAGAACAAAGTTGGTGATGTCAACCACATTGTTGATGGAACGCAGCCCCACAGCTTCAAGACGTTCAACCATCCACTCAGGAGAAGGTCCGACTTTGACATTTTTCAGAGTTCTGCCGATGTAGCGGGGACAGAGTTCCGGAGCCTCAACAGTCACAAGCCCCGGAGCCGGAGTACTGCACTCAGGGACCTTGATCTCAGGCAGAGCAGCCGGCGTGTTAAGCAGACAGGCAACATCTCTTGCGATTCCGAACATGGAAAGCCAGTCAGCACGGTTGGGAGTGACTTCCACCTCGATCTTTGTATCAGAGCGGTAAATGTCGCACAGGGGAGTTCCAAGTTCCAGAGCCGGATCAAGGATCAGAAGTCCGGAGTCATCATCCCCCACGCCGATTTCTTTAGCACTGCACATCATGCCGCAGGATTCTACGCCGCGAAGTTTGGATTTCTTGATCTTGAACTCACCTTCATCACTTTGAAAGACAGTGCCGATAGTGGCAAGGGGAACGATCTTTCCCGCATCGCAGTTGGGTGCGCCGCAGACCACCTGGCGGATCTCTTTGCCGTCAAAAACCTGACAGACCGAAAGATGATCCGAACCGGGATGAGGATCACGGGATTCGATCCGTGCCACAACCACTCCGGCAGGCACAGGAGAACCGGATTCAACAGCTTCAACTTCAATTCCGGCAGCGGTCAACCGGGCGCAAAGCTCCTCATCGGAGCAGTTAAGCTCAATGTAATCAGAGAGCCATTTTCTTGAGATATTCATTTTTTCCTCCCTGACGATCAGAACTGTTCAAGAAATCTGACGTCATTCTCATAGAGATAACGCAGATCCGGGATCCGGTAGCGGAGCATCGCAAGACGCTCGATCCCGAGACCGAAAGCAAAACCGCTCCACTTTTCAGGATCGTACCCAACATTTTTCAACACAGCGGGATCGACCATACCGGCACCGGCGATCTCAATATAGCCGGAGTGTTTGCAGACATTGCATCCTTTGCCGCCGCAGACCACACAGCTGAAATCATACTCAACACTGGGCTCAGTAAAGGGAAAGAAGTGAGGACGCAGACGGATATTCACCTTTTCGCCGTACATTTCACGGGCAAAGGTGAGAAGGACACTTTTCAAATCAGCCAGAGACACATCTTTATCAATATAAAGACCTTCGATCTGGTGAAAATTCATACCATGAGTGGCATCGGGAGTATCACGACGGAAGACCCGTCCGGGAGCCACAATGCGGACAGGAGGTTCATGGGTTTCCATGACACGGATCTGGACGGGGGAAGTCTGAGAACGCAGGATCCTGCCGTCCGGAAAGTAAAAGGTATCCTGCTCATCTCTGGAAGGATGATCGGCAGGAGTATTCAAAGCATCAAAGTTGTGGTAGATATCTTCCATCTCCGGACCGGAAACAGGGACAAATCCCATACGTCCGAAAATTTCCACACACTCATCAGCGATTTCCATAATAGGATGCTTTCTGCCCACAGCCTTGCGGCGGCCGGGCAGAGATGTATCAATGGCACCGGCACTCCCGGCACTGGCGGCAAACTTTGCGTTTCCGTCATCAATAAGCTGCTGGATCTGCTGGCGACCTTTATTGAAAGCAGCTCCAGTTTCACGTTTTTCCTCAGCCGGAATGGTACCCATTTCACGGGAGAGAGCAGGAAAGAGTCCGTTGCGACCGAGAAACTCAATACGCACAGCCTCAATATCCGCAGCCGCCGCTGCTGCAGCGACCTTTGCTGCAGCAGAAGCAACTGCAGCGTTTATTTTTTCTATTACCGGATTCATATACTTTTTCCATTACAAAAAAGACAGCCTGAAAGAAAGTGTCTGAAACACCAACTTCAAGCTGTCAGATTGGGAGCTGCTCTTTTTTGAGCTGCAATACTCCCCGGAGCACTACAGATCAACTCTGCATATTCCGGGGAAAGCCTCTTTCAATCTCAGGCCTGGGTGACCTTTTCAACCAGCGCCTTGAATTCGGCGGGGTTGGTCACTGCCAGATCGGCCAGTACCTTGCGGTTCAGGGTGATGTTGGCATTCTTCAGCCCTGCCATAAATCGGCTGTAAGAGACATTGAGCATACGGCAGGCTGCGTTGATACGGATGATCCACAGCGCACGATACTGCCGCTTTTTCTGT
>JAFTIE010000012.1 GCA_017457065.1 Lentisphaeria bacterium | reverse complement strand
GTTATCAGGAAAGTGTCGAAAAAGCACTGCACAATGCAGGAAGAGCTTTAAAAGAGGCTGACTGTGACGCAGTGAAACTGGAAGGGGGAAGTGAAATGGCTCCTCTGATCGATGCTCTGGTCAGTGCCGGGATCCCTGTTATGGCACATGTGGGGCTCCAGCCCCAGAAGGTCCAGACTTCCGGCGGTTACCGTATTCAGGGACGTACACCTGAAGCAGCAGAGCGGATCCTTGCAGATGCCCGTGCCGTGGAAGCTGCGGGAGCCTTTTCGGTGGTGTTGGAGTGCATCCCCGCAGAGCTGGGCAAGAGTGTGACTGAAGCCCTGGCGATCCCCACCATCGGCATCGGGTCCGGCAGTGATTGCTCCGGGCAGGTGCAGGTGATGAATGATGTACTGGGACTTTTTGAGGCAACGCCCAAGCATGCCAAACGTTATGCTGAAATAGGACGAGTGATCCGTGAAGCTCTGGGGTGCTACGCATCTGAAGTGCGGGGCGGAGTTTTTCCCGATGACGAACACAGTTTTCAGTAAAACACTTCTTTTTCTGACGGTCTTGTTTTTTCTCTGGGGGACAGGCTGTTCGCTGCTGCTGTGCCGTAAAGAACACACGCTGGCGGAGCTCCGGAGTGCGGTGCACCGGCGGATGCTCAAACTGCAGACGACTGAATTGCTTGCTGCCACAGCTCAAGAACGCTACAATCCCGGGAAATCTGCGGAAATACTGGCTCTGGGGGGCGGATATCAGGAACAGCAGTGGAATGTGGAAACTGACCTTGCATTGCAGGTGTTGGAGCAAGCTATCACTTACGCTTTGATGGTTTTATCCTCCAAGCCTGAAGAGACTGCGGAAAAATTGACTGCTGCATCCCTTGATTACAGTGTTGCTTTGCGTTTGCTCAAGCTTAAAGGGGAAGAGCCTCTTTCTTCCACGGCTGATGTTGCCGCAGAACTTGTTATGATGACCAACTGGAGTCTTGAAAAGGTCAACAGTTACGCTTCTGTTCCGCTTCCGGATATCAAGGCAGAACTTTTTCCTGTGTACCCCGACGCAGAACGTCTTCTCAATGAAAAAGGAAATGCCGCTGCTTTTGACGCAGCAGCAGAGTTGTACAGAACTCCCCTGGAGGCGGTCCTTTTCAAATGTGAACGTCTCCGCCGTGCCATACTCAACCGTTATCTGATGCAAACAAAAAGCCCCGGAGCTGAAATAACTCCGGAGCTTCGCATTGCTTTCTGGCGGGGCAGGCTTTTTCAATCTCTGCTGCCGCCGCTCTGAAAAATTTATTTCAGCCGTTCCAGAACATATTGGACGGCGGATTGTTTTTCGGCACCGGGAGGTGTTGTTTCTGCAATGATCTCCAAGGCTTCAAAGAGTCTTTCGCAGCTTTCTTCGTAACTGAGATTTCCGATCTCAGCTACAAGACGGGTCCCACGGTCCATCAGTTTCTTGTTGGTGCAGTCCACCCAGCTCATCCAGTTGCCGGTGACTCTGCCCATGACCACCATGGTTCCGGTGGAAATGTTATTGAGCACCAATTTGACCGCCATGTGGCGGATGAGACGCAGTGGTGAATCAGGGATGGTACATTTGACAGTGAAATCGCCTTCTCCGCAGCCGATAAAAAGCCGTTTGCCTGCGGAAAATTTCTGAGCGTACAAGTCGAATGCCTGTTCCAGTTCGCAACGGTTTTCGGCAACCCCTGTTTCAACGAGGACGGCAGCATCGTTGCCTGTGGCGTAACGCTCTGGGGATTCCTCATTGCCCACGGCGATCTTGAGCAGATTGGCACTTCCGATTTTAGGCGGATTGTTCTGGATCTTTTCGGCAGCTCCCAGACGGATATAATCCTCTTTTGTCCACTCCAGGCAGCGCAGGGGACGCCGCATGTTGCGTTCCCATACCTCTTTTGTGTTGAAAAGGGGATTCTTGACGAATGCCCAGGGGACGGGAGAGGTGGTATCGTCGGAGGGACGGAAGGGGGGGAGCATAAAGGTGGGAGAGCGTTCTGTGGTATCGGTGAAGATATCCAGCAGACAGTCATCGGCGCAATAGGTGATACGTCCGTGTTTCCGGTAGGTCTCTGCTTCAAAGTCGATGTAGTCTGCCATAGCTTTCCGGGAGTCCGGGGACTCCAGTTCTTCAAGGAGTTTTGCGAAGTCTGCGGCGATGTCGGGCATCCGGATACCCATGAGTTCGCTTGCCATGCACTCCAGAGCGGCTCCGGCAATAAGTTGTTCGGAACTGGTCGCTTGCATACGGGTGGAGCCTGCCAGTCCCATGGGACCGCAATAAAGGTCGAGGACCGTTACTCCGGGATCATCGATGGCACGGGCGGAGCGTTCGATATGCGCCGCAAGCAGTTCAGCGGGGTTGTTGAAAAGGAGAAATCCTTTGGCACCCCGGTTGACAGCTTCTTCAAGGGTGCCTAATACTGAAGAGGTTTCACCGCCTTCAGTAATGGCGACGATCATGTCATCTTCGCCGATCTTGAGCATACGGAGCTGTTCACGGCCGAACTCCTGATAATCTTCAAAGAACTCCACCGACCGGACAAGGGCGAAATCGCCGCCGGTCATAATGCTGAAAACCTGATCCGCATAACTGTTGAGGGCAGCATACTTTTCGGCTGTTTCTCTCCACATCCCTTCCAGAAGGATGCTCAGTCTTCCTGTTGCACCGCACCCTGAAAAGACGATTTTGTGACCGTTCTTCAAGGTTTCCAAACCATCTGCACACAGTTTTTTGAACTGAGAGCTCTGAAGAACTTTTTTTGCCATTTCAAGAACATTACGGTCCACCAGCTGCAGATTGGCGATGCCGTCAACGGTGGAACGGGCGAATTCTTTGTCCAGATCCCGGGTTTGGGGATTGGATTGTTCTGTGGGGAGAAAGCCCAGATGAAACTGGGTCTCATTGGCGATAAAGTCCCTGGCAAGGGCTTGTGAAGTGATGCTCATGGTAAAAACTCCCTGAAAAAAGATGATTGGCTTTGGAATTTACATCTGTTTGAACCAATTTCAAAACTCCTCAAAATTGTCAAAGCGTCCTCTGCAGTTCTTTGCGATGCCATCTTTGCCATCTTTTGAATGACTTTTGAAATTGCCTCGTTTAATATAACTTCTGCTGAATATTTTTTCAAGAAGGAAAATGAAAAATTGCTTTTTGAGGGAGCAAACGAAACGAATTTTCCATGTCTCATTTTTCAGGGAAGAATTTTGAAATTGCCTTAAATGCTTATGATCTCTGTTGAGCCTTCTTGAAAAAAAGCATAAGCGGTGCTATATTATACAAAATAAACAGTCGTCATGATGTGACTGCGGCAGAGAATATGATCCTTTTGCCGGAGTTTAAAATTACAGATCAAGAGGTACTTTATGGCTCTCTTCAGCAGCGGAAAATATTCGACTCTCCGTGTCGTTGCTCCTCAGGCACGCAAGATGGTGATCCCTGATGGATCATGGGTGAAGTGCCGCAACTGCGGACAAACACTTTATACCGAAAAGCTGGAAGACAATCTCAATGTCTGCTGGAATTGCAACTGTCATTTGAGTGTTACTGCTCCCGACCGTATCGCCCAGTTGGCGGATGAAGGCAGTTTTGAAGAATTTGATGCCCGGATGAAGTCTGTTGACCTTTTGGAGTTTGTCGATTCCAAACCCTATTCCAAGCGTTTGAACGACAGTGTGGAAAAAACCGGTCTGGCAGAGGCTGTTGTCTGCGGAAAATGTACTATCGACGGCAATCCCTGTGCCATAGGGGTCATGGACTTCCGTTTTATGGGGGCGTCCATGGGATCCGTGGTGGGTGAAAAGATCGTCCGTATGGTGGAATATGCAATCAAGGAAAAACTGCCTGTGATCATGGTCACCGCTTCTGGCGGCGCACGAATGCAGGAAGGTGTCGTCAGTCTCATGCAGATGGCAAAGACCTGCGGCGCTTTTGAGAAACTTGCCGAAGCAGGACTTGCATATATCGCTGTTCTGACCAATCCCACTTACGGCGGCGTCAGTGCCAGTTTTGCCACCATCGCTGATGTGATCATGGCTGAACCCGAAGCCATGATCGGCTTTGCCGGTCAGCGGGTGATCGCAGAGACAACCAATGCCAAACTCCCTGAAAATTTCCAGAAAGCGGAGTTCCTGTGGGAAAAGGGATTGATCGACCGGGTGGTCGAAAGAAAAAATTTGCGAAAAGAATTGGGATTGCTGCTTGAATTTTTCAAGAACTGAGTATATATTGTACTATTGTCACTTTTTGATGCCGGGACGGACCCCGTGTGTTGTCAAAAGCGCCAACCGGGTCAGGTGGGGAACCAAGCAGCCCTACGCGATTTTTGACAGGCCTCGGGTAATCTGTTCCGGCTCTTTTTTTTTAACAGGGGAGATCCACCATGGAACGATTTGACGGACGCAGACCCGATGAACTGCGCAAATGGAGTATAACACCCAATTTTCTTTCACATCCTGCGGGATCGACCCTTATCAGCTGCGGTGGGACCCGGGTGGTCTGCGCCGTAAGTTCCGAAAACCGGGTTCCCCCATGGATGAAAAGTCAGGGGAAAGCAGGGGGCTGGATCACCTGCGAATACGGTATGCTGCCCGCCTCCACCGGAGACCGGATGAAACGTGAAGCCGCTTCCGGCAAACAGGGGGGCAGGACTGTTGAGATCCAGCGCCTTATCGGACGTTCTTTGCGCATGTGTGCCGATTTGGAAAAATTGGGTGAAAACACCCTTTATGTTGACTGCGATGTGATCGATGCCGACGGCGGTACCCGTTGCGGCGGTATTTCCGGTGCCGCTGCCGCACTTGCCATCGCCTGCCGGAAACTTTATCCGCAACTTACCCCTTTCAAACAGCTGGTAGCAGCCGTGAGCGTCGGCATCGTTGACGGCGTTCCTGTCCTTGACCTTTGCTACGAAGAGGATTCCAAAGCAGAAGTGGATATGAACGTGGTCATGGCTGAGTCCGGGGAGTTTATCGAGATCCAGGGAACTGCTGAGCACGGAACCTTTTCAAGAAGCCGCATGAATGAACTGCTGGATCTTGCCGAACACGGACTTAAACAAATCTTTGAACTTCAAAGAGAGTGTATTGAGGCGGGGACAAAGTGAGCGAGTATCAGGTCATTGCCAGAAAATGGCGCCCTCAGCGTTTTTCAGATGTGGTGGGGCAGCAGCATGTTGTGCGTACCTTGAGGAACGCCATCACTCAGAACCGTACCGGGCATGCTTATCTCTTTGTAGGTCCCCGGGGCATAGGTAAAACCACGTTGGCGCGTATTTTTGCCAAAGCTCTCAACTGCCTTTCGCCCGTTGACGGAGAACCCTGCTGTCAGTGTGAAAACTGCCGTGCCATGGCTGAGGAGCGTTCTCTTGATGTGATCGAGATCGACGCCGCCAGCCGCAACAATGCTGAATCCATGCGGGAATTGGCTGACGATGTATTGCCCAGTCCTGTGGGAGGAAAATACAAGATCTACATCATTGATGAGGTCCACATGCTTTCCAAAGTGGCTTGGAACGTTTTGCTTAAAACCGTTGAAGAGCCGCCCCAGCATGTGAAGTTCATCTTTGCAACGACTGAAGTCCATCAGGTGTTGCCCACCATTATTTCCCGCTGTCAGCGCTTTGATCTGCAGCCCATCCCCACCAAGTTGATCGCTGAACGTCTTTCTCTCATTGCCGAAACCGAAAAAGTGGCGGTGGAACCTGAAGCTGTTTCCGCCATTGCACGGGCGGCAGAGGGTGGGATGCGTGATGCACAATCCCTTCTGGATCAGATGATTGCCTTTTTTCTCAGAGGGGACGGCGGTGCTATTACAGGTGATCAGGTCCTTTCCCTTTTCGGTCTGACCGACAGGGGGGATTTGGATTCTCTCACAGGCTCCATGCTCCGCAACGATCCCGCTGGAGTCATTACCATTATTGCAAAACTTGCTAAAAGAGGCAAGAATCTCGAAACTCTGTTTGAGGAGATGCTGGGAGCGCTCCGTGCAGTGGAGCTTTGTGCGTTGCTTCCTCAACCCGAAACGGTCCTTGACGAAACGCCGGAATCCATTGCCGCCTACCGGCAGCTGGGAACTCTGGCGCCTAACAGTGATGTGGTGCGTATACTTCTTGAACAGCTGGCACCGGCAGGACGTGTGCTCAGAGATGCCCTTGATAGGCAGATCGTTATGGAAACACTGGTTTTGAAAGCCATGCGTGAGGCCCATTCTGTGCGGATCGATGATATCCTGCGCCGCCTCAATCAGTTGCGAACAGCTGGTGAACTGAAATTTCTTGATCAGCTCCCTGTGGTAGAAAAACCTTTGCCCATTCCGGGAACTCCCCTTGTTGCCGTTCCCGCCCCTGTGGTTGAGGAACCCGCCCCTGCGCCCGTGGTCGAAGCTCCCGCTCCCGCCCCTGTGGTTGAAGCTC
>JAFTIE010000116.1 GCA_017457065.1 Lentisphaeria bacterium | reverse complement strand
AATCTGAGATTCAGTTTTTTGTCAACCTTTGGTTGACATTGAGGGAAGATTAGGACAAGCCAGTAAATCGGAATTCTCAAATTCTGCCAGACACCTGCTGTTTTTGTCTCCCCGGGGAGACTTTGGAGGGGTGATTTTTGCAAATCGGTGCCATTCCATGTAACTGTTCCTTGAACAATGAATTACAAATAAATTATTCCTTTTCTCAGGTGACACTTGACTATTTTTGTTAACTGGTGATATGTCATTGACAGTAACAGTTGAGTGCGTTCAAGCATAAGAAAGGAATAGATTATGGGACGGCTTCCGCGACGTAACCTTGGTGCAGGGGTTTACCATATCTATATTTGTCAATTTTTCAAAATTTTACGGGATGGCTGTGAGAAAAAAATGTAAAAAGCAATAAAGTTTGAAAATTTTTTGAGATGACATTGAAAAAAATTTTTAACGGTGTATTGTATTGGAATGATGTTTATTTTTACAATATGTTGCCTTGGGATCACTATTCTCTTGGGGATAGTGACACTTTGTTGCGGCTTTAGAAATAATGGAATGCCGGGAGTTTTCTATACACTCCTTATTTCAGGGGGAACTGTATTCTGGAGTCTGATTGGACCTTCCATCGTATTGTCTTTGCCTTTTACGGAAAATTGGTGCCGGATTGTCACATTTTTTATATGGGAGTCTGTCATTTTTCTGCCCTGGCTGATCCTGTGCCGCAATAAGTATAAAGTCTCTGAACCGGGATTCTCGCGGATCGGCATTTCTGGAATATTCACTCAATTATCTTTTCTGATCTGGATCGCACTTATGCTTACAAAGGAAAATTTGCAGGAAGTTCTTGAATATGATATTGGACGGTTCTGTGGTTGTCTGTTGCTGTTGTTTACAGTTCCTGCATTTATATTAACTGCCCTGGCGTTCAGTTTTAAGAAAAAAAGTTGGCAGTGTCCTGATACGACATTAGCTCTGGCGGCTTGGAGTTGTGCTTTGTTTTTCTTTTTTGTCAGTTTACTCGCCATGAAAGTAACCGCCTGATTATTGTTATATTAAGGAGCCATCCCATGTATATTCCTGACAGATGATCTGTTATGATATAAATTATCCTCTTACAGTTTTACGCTCCGGGAGACAAGGCTTTTTCCCCCACGCCTGCCAGCCAAAGCAGACCAGAATGTAATTACCTCCCGGAAAAACCGAAAAGGGAATAACAAATTTGCAGCAGCATTATTGATAACAAGTTATACCAAAATGGCACCAATTAATGATTTGTTACCCCCATTGCAGGCGAAGAACAAATCAGGAAATTGCCGCTTCGGCTTTTTTCTGGGCACGGCGTTTGCGGACAAGATATTTGGCAGAAACTATTTTAGGTCTGCCGTTTTTGTCAGCAACAACGGCATTGTAACCGAGTTTGGCTTTGCGTTCCATTTCGGCATCAACGGCTTCCTGCATACAGGCGATGATTTTTTGCATATCTTCACTCATGGTTGACTACCTCCATGATTCTTGAGTAAGTAATTTTGTCGATGATTTCAACAGGCTGTCCTTTTGTTCTTTCAAACACGGAAGCTACCATTCCTTGTTCGTTATTGAAGCAGAAAGTCTGGTCGCATACTTCAGAGTACAAAAACAAGTTTTTGATACTTCTGGGATAGCGGCGGACGATTGTCTCCGCAGGAACATTATGACCGCCCTGTTCAAATCTCTGTTGCACCCGGAACGCTGAAAATTCTGCACTGGGTATATAGAGATAGATCAGGACAACTTTCCATCCATCTTGCTGCCATTGCGGTATCTGCGTCAAATATGACCGCCCGGAAAGAGTTGTTTCAAAGGCAAAAGTTTCCTTGCTCTCAAGTTTCTGATCCAGAGATTGCAAAAAAATCTTGCTTGCCTGTAACAGACCGGCTTCAAAGTTTAAAGGGGACACGCCTTTGGCGATCTCATCGGCATTGATAAAGTTTTTGCACGATACGATCTTGGGGAGATATTGAAGTGCAAAAGTCGTCTTACCGGCACCATTCGGTCCGGCAACGATATAACAAACGGGTTGTTTCTTTGCACTCATAATCGGCGATACCTCTATTACGCTTAGCGTAATATAGCATAAAACAAGCTTTTTTCAAGTTGACTGCCTGATACTCAGGAGCATTGAAATCGGTGCCATTCCATGTAACTGTTCCTTGAACAATGAATTACAAATAAATTATTCCTTTTCTCAGATGAAGACTTGAATGCGGTTCAAATCATCTGTATCTGTTTTAGGTGACAATGATTTCCACGCACGTCTGGCATCCTGCACAAAGCAATTTTTCAATTCAGCAATCCGGGAAAAACGAAATCATTTGATGAAATCACCTCTGCCGGACATCCCTTTCCGGGGAGTGGAGCCGGATCACTTGTCAATGGCGAAGATGATGCCTTGGGGCGCAGCTTGCAAATGATCCTTGCCTTGCTCAAGAGATAGCAAGGCATATAAAAGCCTTGATCCGGGAGTTTCAGGAAAAAGGGGACCATTTCTTTGACAACGGACACCACTGTGCAGGGTTATGTGGAACAACCGGAGATCGTCAATGCCATACCTTTGTTTTCATGGGCGCCCTGCGGCGCAAGCAGGGCGGATTGACCTTCAGACAAGAAGGAAACTGCCGCAAAACATTATTTTTTGCAGCAGCCTTTCCCGGCTCATTTTTCAAGCAGATAAAGTCTGGTCGTTCCGGCAGGAACTTTGGGATCGGTGAATTTTGAGACACCTTTGCCCAGCTTTTTCCCTGTATAGAGTTCGGTGACATTGTACTTGCCTTCGGGCAGACGGATCACTTTGTCTCCCCCCTTGCGGGTGTGGAGCATCACATAGCTGGTGTTGGCGAAAAGTTCATCATCCGTGTCGCTGTAGAGGTGGACTCCGGCGTAGTTGCAGAGGGCACGCAGATGGTAACGGGTAAGGGGCATAAAGGAGTAGACTGAACGCCATTTACCCATATCTTTTGCCGCAAAAACACCGCCATTTCCGGTGGAGATCAAAGATTTGTCTGTGACATAGAACTGAGGATCCACCGCATAAGAAGCGCCGGGGATGAATCCGAATCCGGGAACTCTTGCCGCGGGTGCAGTGACCTTTGCTTTGCTCCGCACCATCTTGAAGTTGAATCCGGTCAATTTTTTCATGTTTTCCACTGATCCCCTGCTGCCGTCAAAAAATCCCGGCGCATAGCACCAGACCGCCACTGCGCCGGATCTGGCAAGTTTCGCCTGTATCTTTTCCCGTTTGACCTTATCCATGGCGTAAGGGGTCAGGAAGATGTACAATTTGTAATCGGGCATCTCTTTTTTGAGCATATCGTTCTGATAATAGTAGTCGAACATGGCTCCGGAACTGACTGCGTGCTGGTAAGTCCCCCAGGTGTGCCAGTAGAGCAGAGGATTACGGTTGTTGCTCAAATAGAAATGGCTTTCCTCATCAAAGATCAATGCCGCCTGAGCTGTGGGACGGCGGTCTTTTTTGATGGCTTCACGAGTGAGACGCACATTCTGCTGCAGAGCGGAAATGATCTGCTGCTGGTGGAACCAGGCGTTGTCAAAGAGCAGCCACCAGACAGCTGTTCCACGGGTGATCGCCTGTGAAGCGGAACGGCGCTGGGCTTCGATAGTCTCAGCCAGATCTGCTGAACGGCTGCCGTCCAGATAGAGACAGAGGTGTGTTCTGGGGTCGTCCTCCTGCCAGAGGATCTTCCCCGCAAGTCTGGCGGAGCCGTCAAAGGCGTTGACCCGCAATCCGGTCTGTCCCCGGCGGCGGGTGCTGTAGTCGATGGGGGTGCAGATCATATCCACACTGGGCATCTGCATAACATCCCAGCTGCCGCAGAGTCCGGAGTGGAAAAGTTTTCCTGAAGTCACGGGGAGATCGTAACCGGAGTAGATCACAGTGATCTTTTTATTGCTGCACGCTTTTTTCACTGTTTCTGTGGCGCTCTTGATGTGCTCCAGAGTGCGGGCAGTCTGATAACGGCGGAAGTCAATGTACTTTGCCGCTTTTTGAGGATCCTGAAATACGCCGAAATGCTGCAGCTGTCTTTCGGCAGCAGAGGGAACATCGGCGGTGGCAAAAGTGACTTTGGGATCGTTCCATGCCTTTTGCAATGCGGCGTTGGTTTTATATTTGTCTTTCAGATAGTTGCGGAAACTTTTCCGGGTTCCTTCGGAAAATCCCGGTATACCGCCGTACACGCTGGCGGGCCAGTACCATTCGGCAGATTGTCCGCCGCCGATCAGGTATCCGTAGATGTGTTTCCCCGCAGGGGAGTTCTCAAGATGGGTCACAAGATCGTGGATCATTTGGGTCTGAGCTTTGAGCCAGATATCAGAGCCCAGAGGTCCGGCTGAGACTTGAGGACGCAAATTGGCTCCGAAGTAGCTTTTTTCCAGCTCCTGAGGGTATTTTTTGCAGAACCACGCAGGGGGGATGGGGGTGGCGTAGACCATGATCTTGCTGTTGGGGTTCGCCTTGATGGCACGGGCGAAAATATCGTCGAGAGTCTTCCAGTCATATTGACGGTCACCCTTCCAGAAATAGGAGGGGGAAGCCCCCACAGAGAGGAGTTCGATCCCGGCGGCGGCAAAGTTTCTGATACCCATGTTGTACTTGTGGTAAAGGAACTTATGGGTCAGCTGATGGCGCAAAGCAGGGTTGCCTTGAATGGGAGTCTGGAGTTTGCCGTTGATAAAGAGAGCGTTCACACCGTTGACGGTTCTGCGTTCAGCTTTGATGCCTTTGCTGAAATCGTCGGCTTTGGGACGGGATTTTTCAAAAGCAGCGGTCACGGGGAGCGTACGCTTCATATCCACATCATATTCAGGGGGCAGATATGACCAGCAGTCGGGAAGGGCGTTCAAATGGGTCTCACCTTTAGGGATCAGGTTGCCTTTGGGGTATTTGGCAGTTTCAGAAGCGATGATCTTTTTGATGTCGGCTTCAGAAAGAGCTTTGCTGTAAAGACGCAGATCGTTGAGAAGCATATCTGCCGTCACCAGATTGGCGTTTTCTCCTTTGACCCGCTGGGCGGCGATGTAGAAGGGACGGTCATTGGCAGCAAGAAAATTTCCCTTTTCGGAGGTGCGTTCAATGGCGAGACGCCCGTCAAGGTAGATCCGGACAACGCCGTTGCTGAAGACTGCCGCCACATGGCGCCAGTAGCCGGAACTTTCGATCAGATGGGTGCCCGGCTTGATCCATTTGTTGTCGGGGTAGTGGGTGCCGGAGCCGAAGTTGCCGATATAATAGATGCCCTTATAGAAATTCTGGCGGGGAAGGTTTTTGTAGAAGAATCCGGGATAGCGCCAGCAGACCGAAAAGATGAACTGCAATGAGTAGGGGTGTTCACCTTTGGAAAGAATGGGGGTATGGTCAGGAGTGCTCTTTTTCAGGATCCATGACATGACGGTCAATTCTTTGACCTTTCCGGGCTTACGGGTGTCAGGAACAGTGATCTGAGCCCCCACAGAGGTGCGGAGTGCTCCGGACTGGACCGCAAAAGCACCGTCTTTGACAATAGCTTTGAACTTGCCCGTCTTGTCGGCATACTCTTTTTTGCCTGCGGCATCCTTGAAGTCAAAGTGGAACACAAGGCTCCGGCTTTCTGCAGAAAGCATTGCTGCCAGTACCAGCATTGATAAAACAAGCGTTTTTTTCATGATATCATCTCCTTAAAACATTTATCATCAGGGCAGCGACGCACCGGTTTTGTGAGTGGTGGCAGTGAGTCCGTCATTGTTGGCATAGGTGAGGATGTAGGCGGCTTTGAGTTCAGGGACCCCCGCCAATCCGGCATGTCCGTCGGCAAACCATGAGCTGACCAGATGGGAGCGGTGGGCGGCGTAGGCGGCACCGGCTTCCCCGGTGGTGTTGGAGGGATAAAGTCCGAAATAGTAGTACTGGACCCGCTTTTTGCCGGCATTGGGGTTATCCCGGATGGTGTCGGCTATGATCAGTGCCTTTGAAGGTGACACTGAACCGTGTCCGTTGGCGGTTTTGACCACCATGACGGGGGAGGCGCCGATATTCAGATAGGGGATGAATGAGTTGGTCCTTATGCCGTAAGTGTCGCTGACACTGCTGGCTTTATACTTGAAAGGGGCGAAACTGGGGCAGCACAGAACATTGTCATTGGTCAAAGCTTGAGTGTTCCGCAGATACTGGGTCCAGTAGAGCTTCTGAGTTGAATGGTAGTGGATGGGCATAAATCCCCGGTGGTTGTCGGCGTAAAAACGCGCCGCCATCCCCAGTTCTTTCAGGTTGTTGATACACTGGATCGTTTTCGCCCGTTCCCGTGCCTGCTGCAGAGCGGGCAGCAGCATGGCGGCAAGAATGGCGATGATAGCGATAACAACCAATAGCTCGATCAGCGTGAACGCTGATCGAATGAAGCACGGCTCCGCCGTATGAAGCATTTTCCTGCGGAAAATATGAAGCGCCCCGTTAGGGCATGAAGCGCTTGCTTCGCAAGCATAATAAGGTATTTTTTTGTTTTCTTTTTTCAGGTAATACGACAGAGAAACACCTGTTTGACAGGTTTTACTCACCAGCAGTTCAATCAAAGTGAACAAAGAAATCTTTTTATTCATTGCTTCAACTCCTGTGTTGAAAATCATTCAGAGATCTTTTTTCCGTCGCAAAAGGCTTTTCCCGCAACGGCGCCCATGGTGTGATAGTTGTGGTGGACCGGGTCGTAGATGATGGGGCGGAATTTTTCAAGAGAGACCTTGCCGTCTGCTCCCAATATGGCATCTGCTGCAGAGATGTTGAGGATCTCTCCCACAGTGCATCCTGTTTTGGGGTCGAAACTGACAAGTTTGCACTCCAGACAAAAGGGGAGTTCGTCAAAAACAGGGGCATCGGCAAACTCCCCTTTGCGGGCGTGGAGTCCTGCCTTTTCCACTTTGGCGGGCTCTTTATTGCCCGAAACGATCCCCACATAGTCACAGGCGACAACCGTTTCAGCGGTGCCGCAGCTGACGGTGAAAAATCCCCTTTTCTGCAGGTTTTCAGCGGTTTTATGGGGCGGATCTATACAGACGGCGATCTGGTTGTCATTGTGGATCCCGCCCCAGGCGGCGTTCATGGCATTGGGCTCATCCTCTTCGCCGTAGGTACCGATGATCAGGACGGGCATGGGGAAAAGCCAGCTCTGGGGTCCGAAATTTTTTCTCATGGAAAGGAGTCTCCCTGAATATTCATAATTGCAGTGCACTTGAGGTAATTTCAAAAGTCATTCAAAAAATGGCAAAGATGTCATTCGCAAAGAGCTGTAAAGGGTAGTTTGATCCGGCGTCGCCAAGGCTATGCCGTGACAAGCGGCTGTTACCTTGCAGGTAGCAGCCGCCTGTCCCGCCGTAGCTTTATGCGAAGGCGGAAAAACGCTCCCTTTATCAGATCGAAGCGAGGGCGCTTTGACAATTTTGAGGAGTTTTGAAATTACCTCACTTACTTATAATATACCACTTACCTGCAAAAAAATCAACTTGACAGAGTATTTGCCTCTTGACTTTTTCCTCTCCGCAGGTACCGATAATCAGGACGGGCATGGGGAAAAGCCAGCTCTGGGGTCCGAAATTTTTTCTCTGAGTACTATTCCGCCGGGAGCTGCCCCCCGGGTGCAGAGAGCTGTCAGCAACAGTGTGAGAAGAAGTATTTTTTCATTTGAGTACAGCTGTCAAAGATCCTGCCGGGGGCAGGAGTTTGCCCATTGGCATTTCAGGGAGTAACAGAAGTTCTCAGCCCCTTCTCTGGTGCGGATCCTGACGGAAGGGCTTCTGCCTTCGGTCCCCATCAACGAAGCATATCTGGGGGAAGAGGTGTGTCCGTCGTAGTGGACCACATTGTGATTGCCGTTGTGGAAGGGCAGTATGGGGAAACTTTCGGTTAGTATACCGCTGAAATAAGCGCCGTACATGCTGGAACTGAAACGGGTGGTGGGGCCATAGATGGATTCCATCCCCTGGATCAGTCTGGAAGGAAGGCGGATCTCGGAGTCTTTGATGTTGGCATTGGTCACAGTTGCTTTTTGAAAGGTATATTTGGCGTTGAAATGACCTGTTGCCCAATAGGTCCAGCCGTAATATCCGGGACTTCTGTCTCCCGCCGCCGCACGGCTCGGACGGGTGGGCACGGAAGAGCATCCGATGATCTTCATTGAAATGTAGAGGGGCAGCTGTGCCCAGTAGGCTTCTCTTCCGGCGTCCAGATTGTAGCTTTTGTTCTCCTCTCTGTAACTTGCGAATGCCAGACCTATCTGTTTCAGATTTGAAACGCATTGGGCACTTTTGCCCCGTTCCCGTGCCTGCTGCAGAGCGGGCAGCAGCATGGCAGCAAGAATAGCGATAATGGCTATTACGACCAGCAGTTCGATCAGCGTGAACGCTGATCGAATGAAGCACGGCTCCGCCGTATGAAGCATTTTCCTGCGGAAAATATGAAGCGCCCCTTTAGGGCATGAAGCGCTTGCTTCGCAAGCATAATAAGGCATTCTTTTGTTCTCTTTTTTCAGGTAATACAACGGAAAAACACCTGTTTGACAAGTTTT
>JAFTIE010000115.1 GCA_017457065.1 Lentisphaeria bacterium | reverse complement strand
GCCCCAAACCCCACCCCCTTTTCCCAAACCTTTTTCAGTAACGCTTTTCATTTTTGAGTTTCTCAAAAATAAAAAGCGGTCTGTCAAAAGATTTTCGGATAAAGGAAAGTTATTTTACCTACCCGTGAAGGAAACAGAGCATTTTTAAAAAAAATTAAAAAAAAAGGCTTGACTTTTTGTTTTTGGCATGGTATTGTAATTCATACCACAAAGCAATTATTATTAATTGGAGAGCTCAAAAAATGGAATTCACTCCTATCAAGTTACGAAGAGGTGCAGATGAACCGCTCCATCTGCAGCTGGCAGAGGAGCTGCGCCGTTATTTGCTTGACAACTCTGTTAAATGCGATTTTCTCCCCTCAGAACGTTCCTTGTGTGAACAACTGAAACTCAACCGTTCCACAGTCCACCGTGCATACGAAAACCTTTTGCAGCGGGGCGTGGTGCGCCAGTGCCCCAATAAAAAGCTTGAAGTCATTCCCGGAGCAAAGAAAATACTTGCCGGCGCCTTTCCTTCCATCGGCGTTCTGCTGCCGGAGAAATTTTCCCTCTATGTTGAACACAACAACGGTTCGACGCTCCGCTACTTGAAGGGGATCTTTGACCGTGCCGCAGAAAGGGAGTGTTCCATCTATACGCTCCAGATCCCTCCCCCGGAGACTCCGGAAAAGGAGATGCGCACCTTTATTGAAAGCAATTTCAAGAAACTTATCGGTATCATCCATCTGGGCGCCAGAAAGAGTTTATCAGATCCGGCTCTTGAAATGGTGTTCAAGTACCATCATCTGCCCCAAATCTGTATTTCAGGCAGAGCGCTCACATCTCATACGGGGGCGATCTATACCGATTTCACTGCCGCCGCAAGAGAACTTGCCCGCACTCTGGTTGCTAAAAAGTGCCGTACTGTCGGACTGATCAGCAACACCTTCTCCGAATCAGGCGCTTTCTCTTATACTGCTCAGGAGCGCGGCGCCAGAGTCAGAGATATTCTTGTTGCGGAAGGGCTGACAATCCTTCCCCGGTGGGAACTCAATTTCCCTCTGAAAAGTGATATCCCGCAACTGCTGGCTGAAAATTATGCACGCCACCCTGAACTGCCCGATTTTATCTGGTGTCACAATGATGATATTGCTTTGCTGGCGCTGCAGTTTTTCACCTCTCAAGGCATCAGGGTCCCTGAAGATTTGAAGATCGCAGGCTTTGACGGATCAGATCCCGCAAAGGATCTGACTTCCATCGGGCAGCAGTTCCATGAGCTTGGCGCAGGCGCCGTCGATCTGCTCTGGGAGCACTTTGAGCACGGCATCAATAAAGAAAACAAAATCAAAACCATCGAGGCCTTTTTCGTGCCCGGAAAAACAGTATAAGGAGACATTTATGGCTCAAAGAATATCCATTCCGCCCCTTGCGGAAAACAATCTTGTCAGGAACAACTGTTTCAGACAACAGATGTTATTTTACCGGTACTCAGGGTCGGGCTCGGCAGAGGTCATGCCGGGACCTCCGGTATTCTGCCGGATCTCAACCGGCTCACTCTTCCACGCCTTTGACATCGACAATCAGGAACATGCCGCTCCGGAAAGTGTTTTTCCGTGGAACGGAAAGTTTGTTTTCAAATTCCTTGCTCGGGGCAAAGGAAAACTCCGTGCCGGGATCAGGTGGCGCCTTTCCTATTACAGGGGCGACACCGATCTGACGGAACGCGCGTTTTCCTGTGACCTTGAGGCAGATTTCAAAGAGTACACTCTGGAAGGCGTGGTCGATGATCCCCATACCTCTGTCAATGACAGGATCTTTTTTGAAGTCAAAGAAGGCTTTGCCGATCTGACAGCGATCAGTCTTTATTACCCTGCCCCTGCCCCCGGAGTCACCTTTGACAAGCCCCATATTGCACTGCTTCCCGGTGAAGAGTTTACTTTCAACTGTAAGGGAGCGGAAAAACTCCTTGTCTGCTGCGGACACAGTTCCAACGAATTTGAGCCGCAGATCATGGCGAATCAGGGCTCTTTTACCATGCCGCTGCGGGTAACGGGCGCAGAAGGTATGCGTATCGTCGGTGTGGGCAGCGCGGAAAACTGTCGCGCGTCTCTTTTTATTTCTCAACTGCCCCCCTTCCTTGCAAAAAAAATGCGGCGCTGCCGCTTTTCTTCCAAGCCGAAACACCTGCTCTTTTTCGGAGACAGTCTGACCGCCTACGATGCCGGACGCAACTACACGGACATCGCCGGAGCATTTCTGCCCGACAGCTGGAGTTATACCAACGCAGGTATCGGCGGCGATGATCTTCCCCGCCTTGCCAAAAGACTTCAAAACAAGCCGCACACATACCGTCAGGAGGATTTTCAGAACATCTGGGAGAAAACCCCTGATGAGATCTTTCTTTTTTACGGCGCCAATGATACAAAATCCCCCTGGCGCGAGGAATATAAGAAACCATCCACCTCAATAGAGGAACAGAAAAAATATCTGGAAGAGATCTTTCAGGTGTTCAAAGAGAAAGCACCTCATGCGGCAGTGAACATCATTGCCTCTGCCCCGGGGTATTTCCCCTATCCTCTTGAACGGGGGGCGCGTCTCCGCAGCAAGGGGATCCAGCACAATCTTTTCGGGATCCCCGAACATGTCAAAAGATACAACCGTGTGGAAAAAAAGTTTGCCCTTGACAAAGGCTGGGGCTACCTTGACTTTCACAAAGTTTGTTCATCTTATTACGATCCGAAATTACTGTTTATCCCTGATGACGGCGTTCATCTGACATTGAACGGTCATCAGCTTCTGGCAGCTGCGCTGCTTGAATATTTACACAAAAAGGAAGGCGTTGCAGAGTTATGAACACCACAAAACCTGCCCATGGGCAGGTGAAGCTGTACAGCTTCACCTTAATAGAGCTTCTTGTCGTAATTGCCATTATCTCTATTCTTGCTGCCATGCTGCTTCCGGCGCTCCAGCAGGCACGGGGACGGGCGCAATCCACCCAGTGCGGCAACAATCTTACTCACTTGGGGAAAGCCATGGCATTCTACATGGCTGACAACAAGGACCATTTTTTCTTGAATCACGGCAGCACCAACTACGGCAGCAGTTACGGTCAAAACAGCGCGACCTCCATGCCATTCTGGAAATATGTCGGAACCACTTATGAAGCCTCTGCAAAAAATCCGAACCCCCAAGCCAAAAAATTCTACCGTTGTCCTTCTCCGATCATATTAAAAGGCGATAGCAGTGCTTACAGTTACGGATACAATTACTATGTTCAGTATCACCGGAACGACAATAAATCCACCCGCCACCTGACACCCTCACAACTGATGCTTTTTGTTGACAACGGTGCCCGTGTAAAGGATGTCACCCAGTATCCCTGGTACTCCACAGCCAATAATCCAACGGGAACCAATGCCAAGAATTTCGGGCGCCGCCACAACGGCTATGGCAACCTTGTTTACGCAGATGGACATATCGGAAGGATCAGAAAGTACACCAATACAGAACATTCCGCGAAATCGAAATTTTACGACTGTCTCTGTCCCTGATTTAAGTTTTTTTGAAATTACCTCAAAAATAAGGAGTTGATAAAGTATGAAAAAAGTGTTGTTTATGGGGGTACTCGCCGCCGCAGCTGCTCTCGGAGCGGCAAAATTGCCTGTAATGGGGTACTCCTTCACAGCGAAAACTTATTCCGCCGAAGGAGTTGATCCCGGATTCAGGAAGCTGACCGACGGCAAGATCAATGCTGACGGCAGCAAAGTCCGTTACGGAAAAGTCATGTTCCGGCGCAACGATAACGGCAAACGCCCTATCCAGATCACCTTCAATTTCAAGAATGAGATCAAACTTTCTGAGGCAAAGATCCACTATTTCCGCTGGAAAAAGAGCTATGGCATCAAGGTCATCAAACTTGTGGGTATCAAGAGCGACGGCAAACAGATCCCCATGGGGTCCGTCACTTTGAACCACCCTTACACCAAGCCTGAAAAAGATCCCTTCAACATGGCAGCTGTCATCAAGTCTGAGGATAATACGCCTGTCAGCTCTCTTCAGCTGACCTTTGTTTCATCAGGCGGCTTCCTTTCCCTGAACGAAATTGAGTTCTTTGGTGAAGAGATCAAAAGCGCAGCACCCAAATTTGCTGCCAATCCTCTTGACAAATTTGCCGTAAATTCCAAGCCCGGATTCAGGATGTATCAGGCGGACGGACAGTTTGTCCTTGAAAACGATCATGTGATCTACGGTATCGATCCCCGCTATTCCGGATCAGTCAACTACGCCTGGGACAAATCCGGCAAGTGCAATCTCATCCTCTACTCCGCCCCCGGCGGCGGTTACGGACCTCTTTTCAATGACCGTTTCTGGCCCGGCGGATACGACATCCGTGACATGTACCGTTACATCTCCTACAAGTATGATGTGATCAGCGACACGCCTCAGAAGAAACAGCTCCGCATGATCGGTTTCGGCAAGAGCGGTCTCTATGCCAGCGTGCGGATCGAAAAGACCTTCACTCTTGAAAAGAACTCCTCCCTTCTCCGGGTGGACTACGCCATCACCAACAGCATGGAAAACGTCGTGCCCCTGAACAAAGGCTACTGGACCTACGGCGGTGTTCAGGTCCCCGGTGGCTACAACCGCATTGTCCCCGGACTCTACGGAGTGGAGGTCACGCCCGGATTCCGTCAGCATGTGGCACGGGATGTTTCCGCCGGATGGTACGGTGTCGAAGCCGCAGGTAAAGGACTTGCAGTTCTCGTTCCCTGGGAGCGTCTGAAAGAGATCTACTACTGGGGCGGAAACGCCTACACCGGCACCATTGAGTGCAAACTGGGGATCTATCCCATCAATGCCGGTTCCACGCTCTCCTTTTCCATGGGGCTTGCTCCCTTTGACAAGATTGGTATCCCCGACAAGGTCAATGAATTTGCCGCAGGCGGCTTCAATCTGAAAAGCGAATACCACAAAACCCCTGCTCAGCTTTCCTTCAAGGTCCGTCTGAACACCCCCGGCAGCTGTGATGTGAGGATCCTTGCCGGAGTTCTCAACAAAGGCAAAGTCGCCTTCAAACAAATCGCCAAAGGTACGGTCAAAGGCTCCCACGGCACCATCAGCTTCAAGCCCCTTCCCGGCAGAGGGACCATCGTTTACCGCGCCGAACTGGTCAAAAACGGCAAGGTCATGTTCTTTGCGGACTCCTCTTCCGTTTTCAACAACCGCAACACCGGACTTTACGCCCAGATCCTTCCCGGCGAAAAGATCAAAGACAGCAGTCCTGATGACGCAAAGCTCAATTTGAACTTCAACTCCACCGAAATCGCAACGCCCCACATCAAATGGGCAAAGCCCTACGCCGGCGGCAAACTCAAAGTAATGGCGATCAATGTTGAGTTCGGCGGTATCCGCGATATGATCGAAATGAAGCAGCGCTTCGACATCGATCTTACCACCAACCTTATCGCCGGCATGTGGAGACTCAGCGGTCATGTCAGAAGTCTCAATGCAAAAAGCTGCCTCAACATGCTTGCCAAACAGCTTAAAAAAGATTACGACCTCTACGTTATCACCTCTCACGCCTGGAAGGTCATCGGCAAAGACAATGCCGCTGCCATCCTTGCCAAGGTCGCCGACGGTGCCGGACTGGTCATGACTGAGCCTGTTCCCTTCCCCGCCGAGTTCAACAAATTCCTTAAAAAGCACAGAAAAGGCGTGACTTCCGAAGCACTCCCCTGGCAGGGGGATTTCATGGGGATCGACCCCAAACTTTTCCCGCCCACCCGTATCAGACCATACGCCGCAATGGGCAAAGTCCTTGCTAAAGCCGGTTCCTATCCTCTTGCGGGGACCTTCAACTACGGTAAAGGCAAAGTCTACACGCTTTCCTGGATCGCCTCCAATCCCCGTGCTGCAAAGGGTGACATCAGACCCACCTTCTTCCTGCCTCAGATGTCCTACGGTCCTGCCAATGTGTTCCCCTCCTACAACTATCATGAATATCAGATGGCTTATTTCGGCAAGGTGCTCTTTGACGCCGCCCGCAAGAAAACGGCTGTCACCTCGGGTAAAGTTTCCGCCGCCCCCAAAGCTCTGACCGTGGAACTCAAAACGGCTTCAGCTCTGGATGTGACTGTCGATGTGACTGTCAGAGACAAATTCTCTGCTCCCGTGCAGAATTTCTCTGTCAAAAAATCTCTGAAAGGTGGAGCCGATAAATTCACGATCCCCCTTGCGCCCCAAGCTTTGGCAGGACTCCATATCGTCGATGTGAAAGTCAGAAACGCCAAAGGTGCCCTCTGGTGGGGCGCTGCGGCTTTTGAAAACAGCTCCAAAGCCAAAATCACTGCCGTCAAAGTGGCAGAGAAGATCTACAAAAAGAGCGAAAAACTCCCCGTCGAAGTCAGCTTCACCGGCAAGGGAGAGGTCCGTTACTCCCTCTTTGACAACACCGGCAACGAACTTGCCCGTGCCAAAGGTCCCAAAGCCCTTCTGCCCCTCGCTGACTGCCGGACTCCCATTGCCCAACTCCTCGTTGAACTGGTCAACGGCAAAACCGTTCTCGACCGTGCCAAGGTGCGTGTGGAATTGTGGCAGGCTCCTGTGCGTCACCGCCTGAACATCGCTCAGGGGTGGCCCGGTGTGGGCGGCAAAGCCCAGCTCTATCTGATCCCCGCCTATCTGGAACAGCTTAAAAAGTTCGGTATCACCTGTACCAGCGGCAGCCGTTCCTCCAAAGATGTGCTCCTTGTTGAGCGTGCCATCCGCGACAGCGGCATCACCTTCCTTTCTTCGGAAATCAATGCCGCAGCGGGCATCGGCGGCAAACGCCCCTTCAACACCACTAAAAAGCCCCGGAACAAATTTGACCTGATCCGGATCCCCTGCCTCAGCACCCCGGGACACAAAGAAAAACTCACCAAGGTCACCTATATCGGGAACCACTACAACTACGGTATCATGGTCCTTCCCGGACCTGATGAAGCCAATATGTTCTCTGAATGGGACGGTTGTTTCTCTGAGCACTGCCAGAAAGCGTTCCGTGAATGGCTGAAAAAGGTTTATCCCTCCCTTGCCGCACTGAACAACTCATGGGATTGCAATTTCAAGAGCTGGGATGAGGTCATCGCCCTGACCGCCGGTGAAGCACGGCAGAAAAAATCCTTCGCCGGATGGGTGGATCACCGGACTTTCAACGAGTGGAACCGGGCTGATTCCTTCCGCATCATGCTGGGTGCCTACGATAAGGCAACGGGGAACATTCCCTACTCCCTTTCAGGAACCTCTGAAACAAATCCCTGGAACGCCTGGGACTGGTACCGCCTCATGCCCACTTTGCGTACTCTCGCAAGTTACACCGGCGAACAGACGATCCAGCACCGCAGCTTTGCCCCCCACCGTCTCGCCTCTATGCCCTGGATCGGTTATGACGGTTCCGGCGTCGGTCAGCATCAGGGCATACTTTTCAATTTGATGAACGGCTCCACCGGATTCAATATCTACGGAAACTTCAATGTCCAGACCGACTTCCAGATCTCTCCCAAAGGCAAAGAACTGATCGAAGTCCTTTCCCTCTATCGCAACGGTCTTGGTGAGGCGATCATGCGGATGGATTTCAAAACCTATCCCATCGCCTTCCTCTACTCCCCTGCGTCCATCAAGGTCAACTGGATCACCGGTTTCAGCAACCAGCGCACCGCTTCCACTGCCGGATTCAGCCAGATCGTCAAGGATAGCGGTCTTGCCTACAACTATGTGGCTTACGGAGAACTGGAAAAAACAGGTGTGCCCTCCAAGTACAAAGTGCTCTTCCTGCCCATGAGCTGTGCCCTTTCTGATAAAGAGGTGGCAGCCATTGAAAAATTCGTCAGAGCGGGCGGTACTCTGGTCGCCGATTTCCGTGCCGGAACCTTTGACAGCCACGGCAAACCCCGTGTCTCTCCTGCTTTGAGCAGGATCTTCGGTATCAAATCCGACGGCAAGGTGATCCGTGAAAGCTCCATCATCACCGGAACGGGAGCCCTGAAAGGACTCAAGATCAAAGCCGATCACATCGAACCCGGCATCAAAGCCCTGACTGCCAAAGTCCTCGGAACTGCCAACGGCAAGCCCGTGATCTTTGAAAAAAGCTATGGCAAAGGCAAAGCGATCTACTTCGGCGCTTCTGCTGTGGTCACTTTCGGCGACTGGAAAGAGATGCGTTATACCAAAAACAACGCCCCTTCCACAAAGGCTCTCAACAGCTATTTCGGAACTCTTTTCAAGAAACACGGCATGGTCCCTGTTGCAACAGCTCCAACTTTGCAGGGGACGACTCTCCTGCTCCGTGAAGCAGGACCTGCCATGTTCCTTGCCACCGTCAGGGACATCGGTCAGACCGCCCAGCTCGGCAAAGAGGCTGTGAAACACAAAATCGCTCTGGACAGAAAATATCATATCTATGATATGCTCAAACGCCAGTATCTGGGATACGGCAGCAGCTTCAATTACACCTACACCCCCACCACGCAGGGACTCTTTTCTCTTCTGCCCTACAAGGGCAAAGCTCTTGAGGTCAAGTTCGTCTCCGGTGGAGCTGAGATCAAACTTCTGGCTGATACCAAAAAGTTTGCCGATCACACATTCCATGTGGAACTCTTGGACGGTAAGGGCAAAGTCGTTCCTGCCTTCAACGATGTGATCCTCGGGAAAGGCAACAAGGCTTTCTACAAGTTCCGCAAGCCTCTCAATGCCAAAGGCAAGTGGAAACTGCAAGTCCGTGAAGCTCTGACCGACCTCATCAAAACTGTCGATCTGCCCTGATAAATTCAGGAAAACACTTGAGGACTGCTGCAATTTGCGGCAGTCCTTTTTCATTCCCTCAAAGTTGACTGCTGAAGCATAGCGGTATCAATAAAAAGCCCCCCTTCCCTCTCTTAAAAGAGAGGCAAAGGAGGGATAAAAGAGAGCGT
>JAFTIE010000114.1 GCA_017457065.1 Lentisphaeria bacterium | reverse complement strand
TCCGCATAAAGCTACGGCGGGACAAGCCAGGTAGCAGCCCTTGTCACGGCATAGCCTTGGCGACGCCGGATCAAACTACCCTTTACAGCTCTTTGCGAATGACATCTTTGCCATTTTTTGAATGACTTTTGAAATTACCTCTGAAGCAATATTAAAACTCATTTGAAATTACCTCTTAATCAGGTTGCATTTTGTGTATTGGGAGGTTATATTATCCGGGTACTGTAATCACCAGGAATATAAAGGAATTATCGTTATGTGGGAAAATGACTTTTTTGCAACTCCTCCAGAGTTTCCTCAGGGAGAACCCCGTTTTCTTGAAGACTTGAAAAGCTGGAAGATCGCCGTTCCGCACTGGGATCCCGATGCACAGCCCGGTGCCGATGATCTTGACATGCGCGGCGGCTTCACCGTTGACCGTGCTTCCTTCCCCGATCCTGAAGGATTGCTCACCACTGTTTACGATCACCTTGACAGGTTCCGCAACTCCATCAAGTTCCCCGAAGGGAAGGTTTCTGTCAAAGCTGTCAAATGCGATGACCTTACCTCTGAGTGCTACCGCATGGTGGTGAACGCTGATGGTGTCACCATCGAAGCCGGAAACACCGAGGGCGCCAGACGGGGACTTTACTACTTTGAAGAGCAGTTCTGCGCTTCAAAAGGAGCCTTCCTTGAAAAGAAGACCGTTTCCCGGAACAACTGGCTCAAAAACCGTATTTCCCGCTGTTTCTTCGGTCCCATCAAGCGTCCTCCCTTCAACATCGACGAATTGATGAACGACATCGACTACTATCCCGAACCCTATCTTGACCGTCTGGCTCAGGAGGGGATCAACGGTCTGTGGCTCACCATCATCTTCCGGGAGATCTGCAAGACCTCTTTTCTGCCTGAAAATCCCGATGCGGAACGCCGCCGGGAAAAACTCCGGCGCTCTGTTGAGAAGTGCCGCAAATACGGTATCAAGATCTGGACCTTTGCCATTGAACCTGCCGCATGGAGTTTCAACAACCCCAAACCTGCCGATCTGCCTCAGGGACCGGATTGCTACGGACCCGGAAAGCTTTTCTGCCCCAATTCAGAAAATTCCGCAAAGTACCTCTATGAATGTACCAACTCTCTTTTCAAAGAGGTTCCCCATTTGGGGGGCTTGATGCTCATTTCTCTTGGCGAACGCCCCACCTCATGCGTCAGCGGCGGAACCTTCGGCGGCGGATTCAATCTCCCCTGCCAGAAGGAGTGTAAACTTTCTGTGGATCAGATCTTTGCCAAAGTCCTGAAACCCATGCGGCAGGGGATCAAAGATGCCAATCCCGATGCTGAAATGATCAGCTGGCTCTACCAGCCCCAGCCCGAACAGGCCCATCCCTGGATCTACGAACTGCCCAAACAGCTCTCAGAAGATATCATCCTTGCCTACAACTTTGAATCCAGCTGCACCAAAAACCAGTTGGGCAAAGTCCGTGTGGGGGGCGACTACTGGCTTTCCTGTATCGGTCCCTCCGACCGCTTCGGCAGAATGGCTGAAGCCGCCCGGGGCAAATGCGCCTTTGCCGCCAAGTTGCAGGTGGGATGCTCCCATGAGGTTGCAACCATCCCCTTTGTTCCTGCTCCGGGACTGCTCTACCGCAAGTATCAGGAGATGCGCCGCAACGGTGTCAGTCACGTTGTCCAGTGCTGGTACTTCGGCAACTACCCCGGCACCATGAACCGTACCGCCGCCGCTCTTGCATACGAAGACTTTTCCACCAGTGAAGAAGAGTTTCTTACCCGGCTGGCGGCTCCCGAATGGGGTCCCCGTGCCGCAGAAATGGCAAAGGTGTGGGCAACGCTCACCAGGGCTTACATGCAGTATCCTCTGGGGTATGAGTTCCAGTACTACGGTCCCATGCACGACGGCACTGTGTGGCCGCTCCACTTGAAGAGCGTCCTGCGGAAAATGCCCCGCACCTGGAAACCCGACTATGAACCCGCAGGCGATGCCGTAGGGGAATTTCTCAACAACTTTGATCTTGCCGAACTGACCGTGCTGACCCGGCGCTTTGCCGATTCGTGGAACGAGGGATGGGAACAGCTGCAGAAATTCATCTCTGAGTTCAAAGGCGACAAGGCAAGAGAGATGGATTCCATGCTCATCGAAGCTCTCAACTGCCACTTCAGTGCCGGTGCCGATATCATCGAATTTTACTTCCAGCGCAACCGGATGCTCAACAACATGGGCGATATCGACCGCACCGTGGATCTTCTGGAAAATATCGTGAAACGGCAGATCCCCGTCAGTGACCGTATGGCGGAACTCTGCGAAAAAGATCCCCGCCTCGGATATCACTCTGAAGCGGAAGTATATAAATATTTCCCCGAAAAACTCAAGTGGCGCAGCGAAACTTTGAAACAGCTCCTTGCCAACGATTTCCCCGCCCTGCGTGCCGCTCTGGCTCAAGGGAAAAAGCCCTCAGAGGTTCTGGAAGAAAAACCCCTCCTCAAATGCGGGACCCTTTACAAAGGCGATACCTACACCTGGCAGGCAGATCTTGAAGAGCGTTATCTGAAGTTCACTCTTGAATTTGACAAGGTGGAAAATACCATTGACGATCAGCTGGTGATCTTTGTGGGGGACCGTCTTGCTTCCCAGAGACCCTGGGCAACCACTGTCCTCATTGCTCCCGCTGCTTCAAGGGGGATCAGCGACCACAAGGGAACCGTTATCGGCACACTGGAGGAAACAGAAAAGAGCTGGAAAGCTGAAGTCCGTCTGCCTCTGGCACTTCTGGCTGATGCCCACTGCTGCCGGGTCGGCATGAACCGTCACTACCTTACTTCTGACAATGTGCGTCACCACCATCACTTCCCCGAAGGAGAATATGACCACGATGTCAGACTGCAGTACGGTATGTACTCGCCCGACATGATGCTGACTCTGGAGTTCTGAAAATGAAAATCACGGCAGAGTCCTGCTTCCCCTTCTGGGAGCGTTTTGAAGCAGAGCGCCATGAATACATGGTTCCTGCCGCCGACGGGGCGAAACTCTTTACCCTGGTCTTCTCCCCCCTTTCTCACGCCAACGGAGCGGTGGTGGTCATGCGTACCCCCTATGTGACTCCTGAGGATCCCCTTCCCGAAGTGGAACGCGGACCTTCTGCCGAATTTCTCAGAGCAGGCTATGTGCTGGTTATCCAGCACTGCCGGGGATGCGGCAGAAGTGAAGGTATCTGTGTGCCCTACAACAATGAACGGCAGGATGGTCTTTCGCTGCTGGCGTGGATCAGAAAACAGCCCTTCTATAACAAAGAACTCTATCTCACTGGGGGCAGCTACCTTTCATCTGTACACCTTTCCTATCTCAATGCGGCGGGAGAGGATGTGAAAGGCGCCCTTCTTGAAGTTCAGGACTGCAACCGCTACAACATCCTTTACCGTAACGGATTTTTCAAGTGCGGACTCCACGGCTCCTGGGCTGTGAGGATGTACAAAAAGAATCAGCTGAAAAAGAAAAATTTCACCAATGATTCTTTCCGCACCTTCCCTTTGAGTTCTTTCTCAAAGGCGGTGTTCGGCGAAGAACACACCTTCCTTGACGAAGAAATGAGCCACCCCGATCCCGCCGATCCCTTCTGGGAGACGCCCGACGGGGGGAGCGATTACAAACACGCCCTTGATGACTTGAAGATCCCGGTGCTTTTCACCACCGGATTTTACGACATCTACACCGAAGGGGTTTTGGACATGTGGGAACATCTTTCTCCTGAAAGCCGTTCCCGCTGCGCGCTGGCAGTCACGCCTTACTCCCATGCCTATCTGGGGGGCGGTACCAACCCCATCGTCTACCAAAACGGCGATCTGGGGGCAATGTGGCCCAATTTCAAGGTGGAGTGGTTCAATGCCATCCGGGAAAAGCGCACTCCCTCCTTCATCACTCCGGGCAGCGTCACCTGGCACGCCCAGCACGAAGGGATCTGGCGGAGTGCTCCCCATCTGGAAAACGGCGCAAAAGAGCTCTGTTTCACCTTGAACGATCACACCCTCGATCAAAAAACAGAGGCGGAAAAGGAGATCACCTACACCTACAATCCCTGCAATCCCGCTGAATTCAAAGGGGGCTGCTGCAACAACTTTGACGGTCAGCAGCTGCAGGATCCCCCCGATTCCCGTTACGACATCATCTCTTTTCTCACAGGACCCCTTGAAAGAGATGTGCTCCTTCAGGGAAGAGCCAAGGTGAAACTCAAGGCGGCTTCAGACTGCGAAGACACCTGTTTCTACGCCCGTCTGAGCTATGTGAACAAAGAAGGACTCTGCTACTGTCTGCGGGATGACATCATCTCTCTGAGCAGTCAACACCCGGATTATCTTCCCGGTACTCCGGTAGAAGTGGTTCTGGAGTTCGCTCCCAATGCGGTGAAGATCGCCGCAGGTGAAAGGCTGCGGCTGGACATCAGTTCCTCCTGCTGGCACTACTTTCTGCCCCACAGAAACAAAAAAGGCAGTTTCCGGGAAATGGAAAGTGCCGCCATTGCACGGAACACCATTTTTACCGGTGCTTCAAAACTGATACTCTTTGAACGCTGATCTTCATTCTGAAGGGGGGAGAGGAAATTTTGTCAAAAAAGTTTCTTCCCCCCCTTGATTTATTTTCCCCTGCGGGATATAGTAAAAAAACAACTTTGAGCAGAACAGGGGAAAATTATGAAAAAGTTGAAGATCATTCAAATCGGCGTCACTCATGAGCACGCGCCCGGCAAGATGACCACTTTGCAGCTGCTGGAGGATGTTTTCGACATCGTGGGCTATGTGGATGACCGCCAGTTTGCCAACACACCCTTTTATACAGTCAGGGAACTTGCCCTCTATGACAAACTCCCTGTTATGAGTTTGCAGGAGGCTCTGAACTATCCCGGTCTTGACGCCGTCACTGTGGAAGTCCCCAACAACGAACTCGTCCCTATCGCCATGGAGTGCATGAAACGCAAGATCCCCATGCACATGGATAAACCCGCCGGGATCGACCTCGCTCTTTACAAGGAGCTCCTTGCCGGGTGCAAAAGTCAAAACATCCCCTTCCAGATGGGGTATATGTACCGTTCCAACCCTGCCTTCCAGTTCTGCCTGAAAGCTGCCAGAGCAAACTGGCTGGGGGAAATTTTTGAAGTTTCCGCAGATATGAACCATGACTACGGCGATGGAACATACGACGCCTATCTGGGGAAATTCAAAGGGGGGATCGTCTACAATCTGGGGTGCCACTTCTTTGACTTTTTCCTCTCTCTTCTGGGCAAGCCTGAAAGAGTCACATCTTTCCTGCGTTCCACACCGGGAGTGCCTTCCGCAAACCACAACAGCGGCATGACGGTCCTTGAATATCCCCATGCGACAGCCGTTTTCAAGGCAAGCGCCCATGCGCCTCTGGGCATCCCCCGCCGCAGGCTCAAGATCTGCGGCACCAAAGGAGCCATTGAACTTTCGCCCCTTGAACTTTTCAATGCCCCGTGGGAGATGGAAATGATCCTCAAAGAGGGGAACGAAGAGTTTGCCGCAGGGACCCACCGCATCCAAATGCCTTTGGTGCGGGACCGCTACGAAGCGCAGCTCAGGGAGTTCGCCGCCATGATCCGGGGCGAAATGAGTTCCCCCTACTCCTTTGAGCACGACTGTCTGGTCCACAAGATCACTCTCAGGGCAGCCGGGATCCCTCTTGAAGAGGATGAGCTTGACGAAGACAAAGCCAATCTCATCCGTTTTCTCTGAAGCCTTTTTTGCCATGCCCACTTCATCGCGCCCCCGCACTGCAGCGGAGATCCCCGAAGCACAGCAGCTTTTGGAATGGTACGCCCGGGAAGGACGGGAACTTCCCTGGCGTGTCAGGGGGGCGGCTCATCCTGATCCTTACGCCGTCTGGGTCTCTGAGATCATGCTTCAGCAGACAACAGTCAAAACGGTTTGCGGATACTTTCAAAGGTGGATGGAGCGCTTCCCCGATGTAAAGAGTCTGGCGGCAGCTTCTCTGGAAGATGTTCTCCTCGTTTGGCAGGGATTGGGATACTACACCCGGGCAAAGAAAATGCACCAGTGCGCCCGAAAGATCGTGGAGGAATACGGCGGCATTTTTCCGGCGGAAAGAGAAAAGCTCCTGAAACTGCCCGGTATCGGTCCTTATACGGCTTCAAGTCTCTGCGCTTTCGGCTTTGATCTGCCGGAAACGGTGGTGGACGGCAATGTGATCCGGGTGCTGGCACGCTATTACGGTATCGCAGGAGAAGTTGATAGATCGGTCATCACCCCCCTTGCTGAAAAGCTCACCCCCGCTGATGCCGGAGCCGACTACGCTTCAGCCATTATGGATCTGGGGGCAACGGTCTGCACTCCTTTTCAGGCGCAGTGTACGATTTGTCCGTTGCAGCAGAAATGTATCGCCTGTCAAAAAGATCTGACAGAGAAGATCCCGCTTCTCAAAAAAAATCAGAAGAAAAAGAAAACGGGTGCCGTTTTTGTCCTCTACTCTCCTGATGGTAAAATTTTCATCCGCAAACGTCCGGGGAAAGGACTCCTTTCCGGACTCCGGGAGCTCCCCTGGGAGCAGGAGGAAACATTTCCTTTTGAGGCTCAATGGGAAAAATTGCCCCATAAAGTACGGCATGTTTTCACTCATATCGACCTTGAGCTCAACTTTTACACAACTTGCACGGTTCCCCCTGAAAATTTCCTCAAAACGGGGCAGTTCATTTCCCCTGAGCAACTCTCTGGATTTCCTCTTTCCACGCTGATGCGGAAGGTATTGAAAAAACTTTTTTGATTTTGGGGAAATTTTCTTAAGTTTTCCCCTTGAAAAAAAAAGAATCAGGGAATATATTAACCCTCAAGGCAGGTGCAGTACATAACGAGCAGGTTTTCAGGGAGGAACTGATATGGAAAGTCTGTTGAAAATTTTTACCGACAGTTACCTTTTTTGCGCCGTTTTCGGCGGTACTCTTTTCATCCTCATGTCCATAATGAGCTTTATCGGTTTCGGGCACGATGCCGACTGCGATTGTGATGTCCATGACGGCGGTATCGGAGAGGTCAGTGTTCTTTCCATCAAAGGACTTATCGCCTTTGTCACCTTTTACGGACTTGGGGGACTCTGTTTCAAGAATATCGGCTGGGGCGGCTGGTTTCTGGCGCTCCTTTCAGGTATCATCATGATGTTTGTTACCGCCGGGATCTTTGCTCTGGTGGTGAAACTGCAGCACTCAGGCAATATAAGTCCTGAATCCCTTGTGGGCTGCCCCGGCAGTGTCTATTTGTCGCTTCCCGGAGAAGGCAAAACGGGGGGGCAGGTCACGGTCACGCTCCCCGGCAGTACCAGAACGGTCAAGGCTGTCTCTGACGAACCCCTTGCCACCGGCACCCCCGTGGAAATCGGAGAGTATCTGGGCAGCGGCCTTTACCGTGTTTCCAAACGCGTTTGATCATTCACTTTCAAAAAAGGAGCTTTTTTATGGCAACACTCATTCTCTTAGTGGCGGCGGCGGTCTTTGTACTGCTGCTGCTGGTCACCTGTCTTTCATGGTACCGGAAATGTCCTTCAGACAAGATACTGGTGATCTTTGGTAAGATCCGGGGACAGCAGGCATCCTTGTGTATCCACGGCGGTGCCAAGATGGTGATCCCCGTTCTGCAGGACTACGGATACATCGACCTGCGCCCTTTGCAGATCAATGTCAATCTTGACAACGCTCTGTGTAAGCAGAATATCCGTATCAGCGTGCCTTCTGTCTTTACCGTGGGGGTGAGTACCGATCCCGCCCTCATGGGCAACGCCGCCGACCGTCTGCTGGGACTTTCACCAGATGCCATCGCCGATCTTGCCAAGGATATTATTTTCGGACAGCTCCGTCTGGTCATCGCCTCCATGATGATCGAAGAGATCAACGCCGACCGTGAATCTTTCCTGCGCTCCGTGGAAGCCAACGTGGCTGAGGAGTTGAAGAAACTGGGGCTGGTGCTCCTCAACGTGAACATCACCGACATTACTGACGGTTCCGGCTACATCGAAGCCATCGGACAGCGCGCCGCCGCAGGCGCCATCAATCAGGCAAAAATCGACGTCGCCGAAGAGACCCGTAAGGGAAGTATCGGTTCCGCCGAAGCAAGCAAGAATGAATCCATCGCCGTCTCCAAAGCCAACGCCGAAGCCGCCGCCGGTGTCGCCGATGCCGAAAGAAATCAGCGTATCGCCGTTTCACAAGCCAACGCCAAAGCCGCCGCCGGTGAAGCCGATGCCGAAAGAGATAAGCGTATCGCCGTGAAACAGGCTGACGCCGCCGCCACCCAGGGCGAAAACCTTGCCGCCATTGAGATCGCCCAGTCCAACGCCGCCCGCGGTGAAGCCGAAGCTGAAGCCTACCGCCGTGCCGAAGCCGCCAAACAGATCGCTCAGGCGCAGATCGAAAAAGCACGCTTTGAAGCTGAAGCCGAAGCACAGAAATCCCGTGCTGAAATGGAAACGGAACGTCAGCGTGCTGAAGTCATCGTCCCTGCTGAAATTTCAAAACAGCAGATCACCATCGCCGCCGAAGCCGAAGCCGAAAGACTCCGCCGTGAAGCTCAGGGTGAAGCTGACGCCATCTATGCAAAACTTGCCGCCGAAGCAAAAGGTAATATGGAGATCCTCGCCGCCAAGGGTGAAGGTTACCGCAAGATCATCGAATCCTGCAACTCCGATGCCACCGCCGCATCACAGATGCTGCTCATCGAAAAACTGCAGGAGATCGTCGCTCTGCAGACCGAAGCCATCAAGAATATCAAGATCGACAAGATCACTGTCTGGGATGGGGGCAGTAATGCCAACGGCAAAACTTCCACAGCCAATTTCCTTTCCGGCATGGTGGAAAGTCTCCCCCCTCTGCACAATGTGGCAAAAATGGCAGGATTGGAACTGCCTGAATATCTGGGCAAAGTGGAAGAAAAAAGTGCTGTTCCCGACGAAGATCGGTAAAAAAGGCTGAGAAAGTTGGGGCAGGCGAAACGTCGGCTCCGGAATAACTCGCAGCTGCAACCAGCTGCGAGAATCGAAAACTGTCCCCCCTTTTCCCCTTGTTATGGCGCAGTTCAACGAATCTGGAAAATTATATTACTTCCACATGAAGGGAACTGAGCCATTAAAAGATCTGTCACCGGAATTTTGAAAGGAGTTACTCTATGAAAAAACTTGTTGAATATATGATCCCCGCAGAGGATTTCATATTTTCCGATAAAGTTCTTTCCGGAAGAGAAACGTTTTGCCTTTTCAGCAAAGAAAGCGGCGCAAAGAAAGCCGAGATCCCCCTGCCGCCCTTTCCGGAAAGCGAGTGGGGAGTGAAGATCTCTCTGAAACTGACAGCTGCCGATGCCGGAAAAGAAGCGTGCGAGGTCTTTGCCGCCGAATTGATCAAAGGGGATGAAAAGATCTCTTCCGCTCCGGTACAGATCTTTACGGCTGCCGGTCAGGGGGATTTCCGTTATGCGACTCTTGAAAGTTTTTTTCTGAACAGCTCCGGAGCTCCGGAAAGGCTCTTCATCACCCGCAGATGTGAAGATCCCGGAGATACTTTTCAGGGAACTTCTTCCGTCGCCGGGGTGAAACTTGAATTCTTTACTCTGCCTGCTCCGGGAAATAAAGTGACCGAAGCCCCCGGATACAACTCATGGCCCATGTGCCGGAATTTGAATGAAAAAATCATCTGTTCCTGGAGCCGGGGCAGTAAACATAATATTTTTGAGCCCAACCGGGCAGTTTTTGCCCGCGTTTCCGGTGATGAAGGTGTCTCATGGGAAGAGGAAACCCTTGTGTGCAATACTCCAGGAAGAGGCGATGTTTCCATCGGTACCGGCCTTGATGAAGAGGGCAAGATGCTTCTCTTTGTGCGTCATTCAGGAAGCGACGGGCTCCGCCACCGCCTTTACCGCAGCAGTGACGGCAAAAAATTTGATTTGCTCTGCAATCTTGATCTGCCCCTTGATCTGGTCCAGATCACCGATGTGTTCCACGTTCCGGGAGTGGGGCTCATGGCTTTATGGTTCGCCGGTTCTTACGGTAATGACTCCGGAAAATATTGGGGAAAACTTGTCAGTGCTGACAATGGCCGCACCTGGGAGTATACTGTGGTTGAAAAGAATTTGGATAAACTTCAATGGCCCACCGAACCCTCCGCTGTTTATCTGGGACAAGGCAGAATTCTGGTCATCGCCCGCACCGAGTCTGATGAAAACTCCACGCGCACGGCCCAGTTCCAGCTATCTTCCACAGATTACGGCAGAACATGGCGCAAGGAGCGCACCAATATAACCGATGTGAATATTTCCACCCCCAGTCTGATTTATGATCCGGAGTCAGAAGTCGTGAGCTGCTATTACTTCTACCGGGGCAGGGGTGTGCTCAAGTGCAGAAGAGCTGATGCACAGTATATTTTTGACAATCCTCTCCGCTGGCCGGATCCCGAAACTGTGACCACCGGAAGCTGCGATGCTTACGACGCCGGAAATGTCAACGCTTTTTCCATCGGGAGAAAGCATTTCCTTGCCTATTACTCCGGCAAGATGCCCCATACAGCCGTTTATCTCAAAACTCTGACTCTGTCTCCCGATGAGAAATAAAGATAGAGCCATAACTTGAAGCCTGTGCCGGATCGCAAAACTGCAGGAGCCGTCGGATCTTCTGCCCGAAGCCATCCAAAGCATCAGGATCGGCAGGGGAACTGCCTGGAATGACAGCAGCAATGCCAACGGCAAAAACGCCGCTGCCAACTTTATATCCTGCATGACGGGCAGCCCGACGCCTTACTTTGATCTGCCGCCCTTTTCCCGGAACTCTTTCGGGGAGAGGGCGTAATTTTTTTTGAAGACATCAGAAAAATATTTTCCGTTCCGGTATCCGCATTGCCGGGCGATCTCTTTGATGGAGTGATCCGTATTTTTGAGAAGCGCCACAGCGCGTTTCAACCTTTCGGTGCGGATCATCTCTGTCACTGTCATGCCGAAATATTTCCTGAACTCCCGGTCAAGAAACGGTATCCCCAATCCGACGTAAGAGCTGACATCATCAACAGAAATATCATCTCCCAAATGGCAGAGCACAAAAGCGTGGCAATAGGCGATCTTGTCAGGAAGCCAGCGCCTCAAAGTCTGCCGTGCCTCAGCCGCCATACCTATCAGAGCCATGCCCTTTGCCATGAGTTCGGGGAGCGCATTGTCAAAGTCTCCGGAAAGGATATCGCGTATTTCAAACATCGTGTCCCGCATACGGCAGAAATCAGCCGGAACAACGACTGCTGTGGAATCCAACCCCAGAGAGGCGGCGATCTCATAGAGCATGGTCCCCCGGAATGAAACGATAAGTCTGCGGCTGCTGAAGCCGGGCTGGTTCCCGATGGTAAGGGTACTGCCCATGGGTTCAATGAGGAGCTCTCCCGGTTTCATGATGATTTCCCGTCCCTCCACACCGACTCTGAAGCGTCCCGCCAGAAGCAGCTGCAATGAAAGATCCGGGAAATTGACATGCTTCAGCTGCCGGTAATCTGCCCGTTCTTCCTCCTTGAAGTTGACGGGGAAAACAGGCAAGCCATACTGCAATATCTCACCCCGGTAAAATTTTTCTGCTTTGCGCAATTTCAAAGGGGCGGCGCTGGGGACATCGTATGAGAACTTGTTCATTTTCGCTCCATCAGGATTTTTTGTAAAAAAAACAGGAATTTGTATTAAAAAAAAGAATCGCAATAAAAAAACTGCCATGCTATAATATAACTGTTGCTGGAAAATATTTCAAGTGCCCCTTTTCCCTTTCCGGAGAGTTGAGGTAAAAAACAGGACACAAAGCATTTTCCTACAAATATGAAAGGCTTGGAAAAATGGATCATCAACAGGAAAAAAATCTTTTTACCCTGATCGAGCTGCTGGTGATAAAAACTTGTCAAACAGGTGTTTCTCTGTCGTATTACCTGAAAAAAGAAAACAAAAAAATACCTTATTATGCTTGCGAAGCAAGCGCTTCATGCCCCAACGGGGCGCTTCATATTTTCCGCAGGAAAATGCTTCATACGGCGGAGCCG